>NZ_JBYTEM010000011.1:0-90793 GCF_058789735.1 Rhodanobacter sp. FW106-PBR-R2A-1-15
TCCCCGATGGACTCCTGTAAACGTCAAACTTCTACTGCCTCCCCGGCAGAGCCGGGGGGACTCCCTCGTTGGTCTAGTGCGTGAGCTAACTCTCAGCGCCTGAGCCCAGCACCCTCACGAGGCGGCCTCTGGCTGCGGCGGAAAGCCTGCGGATTCCGAAAACCCTCGCAATTTCAACGACGGCATCATTGGTCTGGATTGATCTTGCGGCAGCGACAATTTCCTCAGGCGCCAGCTCCTCGATGAAGCGAACGTCTTCCTCTCGCTCCGGTACACGATAAATATTCCAACGATCAGGATCGTCAGCGGCTAGCCACACGAAATGTCCGTGTTCCGGCTCTGGATCGGGCTGAAAGTGGTAGTGGCGCTCAGCCAAGTCGAGGACACGCTCGCAAATAAGGCGGCCGGACCGTTTGAAACCATGCGCACGTGCGACCCGATCAACAAGCACTTTGTCCAGAATCGGGGCCTCTTGTTCCAAAACTTCGCGGAGCTACTCTGATCCGTGGAGTAAGCCACTCAACCAAATCCTGCGGCCGCCAGTGCTTGGCGGCGCCTGGCCCCAACGAGGGCCGTCCGACGCGTGCGAACCCCGTTCAACCGGCGCACCCTCAGCGTGCGCCTTGCCATCCCAAAGCGTCATTTGGCTACCACTGCTCCGCCGACCACTTCATAACGTCAAAAAGTAAGCGTCAAGTCCTGGCGAGCCGTCGGGTAATGCCATGCCGAATAAGCCACATGTACCGTAGGCTGCGGTGCCGTGGCCCGTTCCGTCCCCCCAATCTGGGCCAAGGCTATTTCGAATTATCCATCCGCTCTCGTTGAAACCAATCACGCAGATGCAATGCAGGTAGCTTTGCTTGTTATTTGGGCTTGGCGAATATGCGGGTGATACTGCCGTCGTGTACCTAAAGAAGTCTTCGCCGATCTGCATGTTTGCAATCAATGGGCCGGATAGCAATTGTTGCTTTGGCGAAACCGTAGCGGTCACTTCGGTGACTGCAGAGAGGTGGCGCGTCACGGTGAATGTGCTACAGGCACCAGGAGAGCATGGATAAGGAGAGGGTCCTGTTGCGTAGCCCTGATCGCGCATCGCGCAGAGCAGTCTTTTTGCATCGACCGGGGTTTGGCAAATGGTTTGGGGATCGGAAACCTCGTCTTGACCTATGCATGTATGGAGGTAACCAGGCGACACGACGATGGGATGGGATGGATCCGCTATTAGAGATGCGATCTGCGCTGCCCCCGAAACGGCGAAACTTGTGCACGTGTAACAGTTTTTCTGGAATTCAACCTCAGGCATCACAATTTTGTCGCGCCAGTCAAATTCTTTGTCTGAAGGGGGATTGATTGCCAGAATGACGCGCGACAAAAATCTCTGCGTCAGAGATCGCTGGACGCGACGCCACTGATGGCGCGGAAAGCTCAAATATGCCTTCTCCAGCGTTTCAGCCCGCTGCTCGACCAATGCGATTTGCGCTGCGGTTGGACGCCCATCCGTTCTCATGGCGAACCTCCCAAAGGAATGATCATTTGGGCCTTGGCCCGTGCGGCCTCAGCATTTATCAGTGCTGATTGCGCATTGATCAACGTGGCTTGGGCGCTTAAAGCACCCGTTTGATTCACAACGGCGGCATTCTGCTGTGCGTTTACTAATGCAGCCTGCGCATTAAGTACCGCCGTTTGCGCCGTGAGTGTACTGGATTGCTGCTGCAGGCCAGAAAGCCCCGCATTTAGCTTGGCGGTTGCGAGCGAATTTTGTGCATTGACGAGAGCCGCGGTGGCAGTCGTTACGTTGGTTTGACTCTGAGCGCTTGAAGTCAGTTGCGCAGAGGACAGCGCTACATTGGCGTTAATTTGGTTCGTTTCCGCCTGAGTCTTCGCTAGTTCGGCCGCCCTTACGCTGGCCGGCAGCGCTGCCAGTTGAGTGGCAGAGTCCTTCAATGATCCCGACAAGGCCGCAGCCGCAGCCACTTTCTCGCTGGTTTCAAGGGTTACCGGATTTCCATTGGCATCCAGCGAAATCGTCACAGACTCCGACCGGAATATGCCGCCTGAAGCAGGAAGCAAAAAGACGGTGCCTAGTTGGAGAACTCGGACATCCGCCACAGTCATCCCGTCGGGGAGTACAGAGCGCGGATCGATCTTATCCGGGCAATTTGCAGCCGCTGTGACAGGGTTATTATTTTCGTCTTTCTTCGTACTGGAAGCACAAATCAATAGACGAGATGGTTGCGCCACTCTAACCGGCAGGCCGTCCTTGACTTGAATACTGGCGCTGGGCGGCGTACTTGGGGGTATCCACAAGCGCGAGGCGGCGTCCCAGGTGTAGAGAGCCAACGCGACGTCAAAAGCATGTTGAAATTTGCTTGCAGCACTTTCCGCCGTCCATTTTTCCCAGACGCTATCTGGTAAGCCGAAGTTGCTTGTCGTGCGAAACTCGTTTCCGCTTAAAGGCCACATCACCACCTGTGTATCAGTCGTGACCTTAAGGTTGTCAGCTAGCGATTTTTTAGCTTTCGTGAGCGTTCGCTGTGCCGCGTCTTGTGCGAAAAGGGCCTTGGCAAGATCTTTCTTTAGGCCTTTCCCTGCAGCATTTTCGGCAGCGAGAAGGTTCACCCTGGCTGTCGCTTCGGCAAGTTGGGCGGAATCGTCGTCCACGACGTCTTGAAGCTTTTTCCCTTTTGGCGGGTAAAGCACGGCAATTGCCTTGGTCACGTCCTTGCTGCAAAGGTCGACTACGGGCTGGGCGGCAGCGGTACCGGTACCGGGCGCCCCTGCCGCAGCGCCTATGGCGATTTGCGCTACCGTGCCAATTACGTTTGAAATCACGGTCGCAGTGGCGTCCGCTGATTGTGCATTCAGGCTGCTGCTGAAGCCGGCGGCCGTCAACGACGAGGAGATGTCAGAGGTCGCAAACCATCCGTTGGATGTAAGCAGATATTGTTGATCAGGATCGAGAATCAGTGAAGACGAAGCGACAGTTTCCACCGTTCCATAAACATTAGGATTACAGCTGGTTATATGGCGAGTAATGGTCAAGGTGAACCGTGTCATCGGGAGATTCCACGGAACACCCTTGCGCAGACCGGGGTTCCCCGATGCCTTTGTGACTTTGATTCCGGCACAACCCGTACAGCCCGCGCCCACGAGCAGACAAAGAGCACTTAAGATTAAGCGCACTGCCCTCTCCTCCAGATGGCGTTAAACAACTTAAGTCTTTCGTAGAAGCTATCTTGGCCCTGGCACCGATTAGGTCGTGAAATAGCTGGTTGGCGTCAGCTAAGACTTGGTACACGCGCCGCGTTCAAAACGACTTTCCACCCCTGATAAGACGCCTTCTACGCGCGAGATAGTGAGCACGTGTCCCGTGAAGACGGAGTGAGGAAGATCCTTCGTCGAGCGCAAAGCCGCAGGCTGGCCGATCCGAGGTCCCGTAGCATTGGGTTCATATCTGTAAGCCATCCGGCAATGACGTGGCATGTCGTCCGCTACCTGCAAAATTCCTTCAATGCTTAGCAGCTTGGCTTCTAACAGATCGTCGTGGGGCTTAGGATCAGCGCTGATCTGCTCTACCCTACCCCCGATAACTTGGCCTAATCGCCCTGCCCCAGTGGCAGATCCCGGCCAGAAGTGGCTGGTTAACGCTTGAGCTGCGTGGCGGCTTAGCCGTCCGCCTCAAGCGCCAAATGGCCCTAAGGCGGTGAAGGCTCCTGGGGGACCACGTGGGAAGCATCAGAAACATATTTCCCAATCTGGGACAAAGCTCATTTCGTGCTTTCTTGTCGCTCCGTGACGCGGTTAGAAATACTGCCACGATACGCATAAGGGGATTGAGGTGTCAGAGGCGGGCCAGGCGCAATTCGGTCAGATGTTCGCGCACGAAATCGATGCGGTCCTGCCCCCAGTAGATTTCCTCGCCGACCATGAAGGTGGGAACCCCGAAAATGCCGTGCTCCTGCGCCCGCCTCCAGTTTTCTTCCAGCACCCCGTAGCGAACCGGATCGTCGGCGGCGGCGGTCGCGGCGCCTCGATCCAGGCCCACACGTTCCGCCACCGCCAGCAATACATCCAGGTCGCCGATGTCCTGGCCTTCGGCCCATTCCGCGCGCATGACCTCGATCACGTAGGGCCGCAACCGCCCCTGTTCCTGTGCAAGCAGGGAAACGGCGCCGGCGCGCGTCGGGTCCGTGGTCCTGGGCGGCGGGTTGTAGGGAATGCCCATCCGCCGGGCAAAGCGGCTGACATCCTGCCGCGCAAGGGGCACTTTGAACTTGGCACGCTCCGGTGGCGACCGGCCGCTCCAGCCGCCCAGCGGGAGCCACACGAGGTTCACATGGAACTCGTCCAGCAAGTCGAACATGCGCTTGGAGGCCAGGTAACAATAGGGGCTGCGAAAGTTGAAGAAAATCTGCAGATCAACCGCTTGCATCGTTCATCTCCATGATGGCCAAACGCTCGGCCAATTGGTGCCCCGGACAGGACGCTTGGACCGGGCTGTGGTGACTTTCGCCCGCACGATCACGTCATCAATGACCGGCCTGCTGCGCGGTGTTGCAGTTATCGCCGGGCAGAACGACCTGTCGACAGCAATCTTCCCGCCGCGCTCAGCCGGTGTGTCAGCGAGCGGAACCGTCCGTCCGGAAAAGGGTGGAGGTCGCACGCGACCTCCACCTCTACCGGATGGTCTCAGTCACCGCCTCCCGAATCACGCATGTTCTGCACCTGGAACAGGCTGGGCGGATTCAGCTTGTACGAGATCTGGCCCTTGAAGTGACCAGTGGTGCAGTGCATCGCCTCCAGGTCGACCATCGAGAACGCGTCGTCGATCGGGATGCCCGAGTGCTTGTTGATCGGCAGGTGGAAGTCCGGGTCGGTCTTGCCGATGATGAAGCTCTTCCACAGATTGCCCTTGCGGTCGTAGATCAGCGTACGCGATAGCGCACCGGTCTGCGCATCCACATAGAACAGGCGTTTGCTGACCGGCGACCCGTTGTTGACCGGCACGGCTTCCAGCTCGTAGGTCTTGCGCAGCTGCCAGGTGATCTCCGGGAAGCAACCGCCCTGGCCGCCGAACGCGACGAACTTGTAGCCGTCCGGCTGCGGGAATTCGTCCGACAGCTTCAGCTCGTTGTGGTAGTACAACGGCATCAGGATGTTCTTGGCGCCCTTGTAGGTCCACTTCATCTCCGCCACGCGGTCGTTGTAGCCCTCGAAGTCCTGGATCATCAGGTCCGAACCGAGGAACGAGTCGGTGGTCTGCCCGGTAGGCAGCCGCCGCACGCGCCGCTGGAAGCCCAGGTAAAGATAGGCATCGTCCTGCTTGCGGTCGTCATCGTAGCGCTGGATCAGCAATTGCGTATTGCGCACGTCGTCCGGACTCAGCACCTTGACGTAGATGCCGCGGTACAGGTCGGAGGGGTTGGGCGTGACTTCCGGAATCGGCGCATCCTCGAACCGGTGCTTGTAGTTGAGGAAGTTGAACTGGAAGTCGATGACGCGCTCCACCTGTCCCGTCTTCATGTTCCGGTATTGCCAGTAGAACGGGTTGATCGTGCCGTTGTCGCCCCAGTTCACCCCATGCAGGAAGTTCCAGGCCAGCTTCAAGCCTGCCTGCGGGTCGTCCAGCGAAGGCTCTTGCGGAAACGGCCGGCCGGAAACGTAGCCTTCGAGCTGCAGCGTCTTGGGATCCAGTTTGACGTTCTTGTAGCTCGCCTTGGTCGCGTCACGGAAGCTCTTGGTCAGCAGTTCCGAGAAGGTCGGCCGGGTTTGCACCTTGTACCAGCCGTTCTTGATGTAGGTGTACATCGCTGGGTCCAGCATGCCCTTGTAGGTTTCGACGTTGTCCTTGTCGATGACCACGCCCGGGGTGTAGCCCGGGAAGGTCGGCATGCCCTTGGCGTAGGGGTTGAACGAGGCATCCACGACCGGATCACCGGTCGGGCTGTTGTTCTCGACGTAGTTGTTGTCCTGCCCGGCAGCGATGGCCGCCACTGACGACAGCGCCAGCAATGCGACGAGCACGGATGCGAGTGGTTTGATGTTCATGGCGCCTCTCCTGGAGATGGTGGTGTTGATGCGCTACGCCTGCCGCTCAGAAGCTGGCGCGCAGCTTCACGAAGAGCTGGTTTTCCTTGCCCGCCGTGCCCAGCGGCCCGGCGCGGAACCGTCCCAGCGGCTCGATGCCGCCCAGGCCGTAGGAGCCGTCGGTGAATGCCTGCGGAGGATTCGCGCTGGTGAACGTGGTGAACGGCGCCCAGGGATTGCACGAGCGGCAATCGTCGAAGTTGTAGCGGCTCAGGTCGTTGTAGTGCAGCAGCGCGCCCGCCGTGATGCTTAGGTGGTTGTTGACTAGCCAGTTCACCGACGGGGAAATGGTCCCGGCGTTCGCCTTCCAGTCATGCGCGAACAGCAACTGCGGGCTGAGGCGGCCATTCATGTAGGTCGGCTTGATCAGCAGGGTGAAGGTGAGGTCGTTCTTCCAGTCGGGGATGCCGGTCGGCCCGAGCGGACTCTGGCCGCGCTGGTAGTCGAAGATGTGCTGGAAGAACAGCTGGGCGGAAATCAGCGTGGCCTGGCGGCCGCTGATGCCGGGGATGAAGGTCAGCCGGTCGATGCCGAGCACCGAACGGAACACCGGGTTGCGGGAGTACAGGTTGGGCCGCAGCGTGTTGGAGAACTCCTCGCCGGTGGTGTACGCGCCCTCGAAGCGCACGGCCGACTTGGCCCACTCCCACTGGTAGTCCAGCGAGCCGCCGATCAGATTGATCCGCGGGAACACCATGTCGAACGCAATCAGGCTCCGCACCGGTATGCCCGGGATAGGCGATCCGGTGTTGCCGGGCTGCCCGGTGAACGCGTTGACCGCTGCGCCGTTGATCGAGTGCAGGCTGGGCAACTGCGAGCGGTAGGTCAGTGCGTTCAGCGAAAAACCCAGCGTGCCGCCCGCCGAGACGCCTTCGAATTTCAGGCCGATCGGCGAGTTCTTCAGCGTCCAAGCCGGCATGTCCACGTTGCGGATGCCGATCTGGTGCGGGCCGAAGTCGGTGGCCGCGTACATACCCGGCGTGCCGGGAGGCACCGGGGCAAAGTTGGAGACGGTGCCGCCGTTGTCCCACAGGTTCTTCATGCCGCGGAAGAAGCAACCGGCATCGAGGATCGCGTTGGGCGTGCCGCACTGGCCGAGGTTGTTGGGGCGGAATTTTTCCATGTTCCAGACCAATTGCAGGTTGGACTCCTGGAACCACTTCGACGCGCCCATGCGGTATTCGACCGTGGCGATGAACATGGGAATGCGCGCATCCTCGAGCTCGTCGTAGATGTTGTTGCGCGAATAGTCCACCGGATTGATCACGTCGAGCACGCGGAACAGGTCCGTCCGCCCCCAGATCACCTGCTGACGACCGACCTTGACGAACACCGACTGCGTCGGCGAGAGCGGGATGTTGCCGCTGGCATAGATCTCGCGCAGGAAGTCGAAGCGATTGTTGAACTCCGGCAGCTCCAGGTCGTGCCTGCTCAGGTTGCCGTAACCGCCGAAGTTGGCGCAGCCGCGTGAATCCACGTTGCAGGGCCGTACCGGCACGCCGAACTCGACGCCGCCGCGCGTGGTCGAGTGCCAACGCTGGCCCAGCACCTGCATGCCCTGGTTGGGGTTGTAGTTGGGCGCATTGGGATTGGTGGAATTGATCCCGAAGGCGTTCGAGGGTGGCAGCCCCAGCGCGGTCGCCTCGGCCTGGTTGATGCCGCCGCCATGCGGAACGAATGCCTGCGAGAGGTTCGGGAACGGGTTGCCGGGGATGCCGGCGAAGACGGGCGACGCTGTATTCTGCAATACGATCGGCCCGCCGGCCTTGTCGCCGTATTCCTTGTCGTTGAGGCGGTAGACACCGTCATAGGTGCCGCGCAAGGTGGCGTGGAATTTCCAGTGATCGGACAATTTCTTGTCCAGGGCGAGCTGGAACGTGTTGCGTTCTTTCGACAACCCCACCGTATTGCCGGTGTAGTCCTGGCCGCGGACCTGGGTTTCGTTCTCGTAATACCCGTGCACGATCCAGCCCGTCGAAGACGACTGCGCACGAACAAGGCACGGCAACGACAACGAGGACACGCCGGCGATCGCAAGGATCATGCTGCTTTGTAAGGCTTTCAATTTCACCTTCATCGGTACCCCCTCCCCCTCATGTAGGTTGGTGTGGACTTCACGCGGTTCTTGATTCCGCGAGCTGCGCCTCCCCGGGCGCCTCCCGCGTGACGCACGTTTCCTGGTCGGCGTGCTGGTGGATCTCCCAATCGCTGGCGCTGGCGTGCGTGACGAAGTGTGGGCGCAACACCAGGCACCAGGCGGGCACGATGAACATCGCCGCCAGCGCATTGAGGACGAGCATGAACGACAGCAACAACGCGGCATCGGACTGGAAGCGCAGGTCCGACATGAATATCCACAGGGCCACACCGGCCACCAGCGTCACCGCGGTGAAACTCACCGCGTAGCCGGTGGTGCTGAACGCCTCGATCACCGCCCGCCGCAGGTCGTGGACGCGGCTCATTTCCTCGCGGATGCGGTCCATGAAATAGACCGCGTAGTCGATGCCCACGCCGACGCCGACGGCAATCACCGGCACTGCATTGACGTCGATGCCGATGTCCTTCCAGCCCATGTAGGCATAGGTCAGCACGGTGGAGAACAGCATCGGCACCACCATAAGTACGCCTGCGTGCAGCGAGCGGTAGTACGCGGTGACCAGCAGGAAGGCGATCAGCATGACCAGCGGGATGATCACCACGTTGTCGCGGTCGATCGCCTGGTTGGCCGCCGCGGTGACGCCGATGATGCCGCCGGCCAGTTCCATCGACAGCCCTTCCACACCCGGCGCGATGGCGGCGATGCTGCGGCGCGCCTGCGCCATCGCGCGGTCGATGGTCACCGCGCGATGGTCCTTGTAATAGAACACCACGTCGGCCTCGTCGCCGGCCGGGTTGACGAACTCCTTCAGCGCACCGGGCACCGGACTCGATGCCATGTACGCGAACATCAGGCCGCCTGCTTCGCGCGCGCCGTGCGGGATCTGCGCCCAGCGCGGATCGTTGTAGTGGGTCAGCCGGTTGACCTGGCGCACTACCAGCGGCAACGCCTTGGTGCCGCCGGTATCCGGGTCGAGCATCATGTCGGCCTGCAGCGACTCGATCGCGTGCATCGCCTGCGGCTGCTTGAGCCCGTTCGGCTTGTCCGTGCGCACCAGCACGTGCAGTTCCTCCGAGCCGGGGAACGCGGTGTTGATCGCCTTGGTCGATAGGTTGTAGTCGTGGTTGCGTTTGAGCAGCGGCGAGCCGGGTTCGGAGTCGCCGATCTGCACATGCGCGGCGTAGTAGCCACCCACCACGAACAGCAGCACCATCACGCCGAGGATCGTCACGGCGCCGCGCTGGTTGCCGCCGGTGCGCGCCATGAAGGCGCCGAGCGCAGCGCGAATCGCGTGGTTCTTGTTCTGCGTCTTGCGCGGCGCGGGCAGCACCGTCAGCGCCAGCGGCACCATGAAGTGCACGGTGAAGATCACCGACATCGCCCAGAACCCGGCCGACAGGCCCAGCTTGTGGTCGAACGGCACCGTCGCCAGCACCAGCACGCCGATGCCCAGCGCATCGACGATGATCGCCAGCGAGCCGGGGCGGAACAGCGCATCGAGCGCGTTGCGCGCCGCCTTGCGGCCGTCGTGCACCAGCTCGAACTCCTCGTAGTAGCGCGCGACCAGCTGCACGCCGTGCGAGGTCGCCCGGGCCGCTATCAGGAACGGGATCGGCATCGCCAGCGGCTCCAGGTTGAAGCCGCACAGCGCCATGAAACCCAGGCCCCAGATCGTCGACAGGCTGATGCCGACCAGCGGCAGCAGCACGCCGTAGAAGCGCCGGAAGTACAGGATCAGCAGCGTCGCCAGCAGCGCCAGCGTACCGAACAGGATCGCGATGATCTGGTCGAGGTAGGTGTAGACGTAGCCGATCAGCACCGGGTTGCCGGTGGTGTGGATGTCGTAGCCCGGGGTCGCCAGGTCGGCGCGCAACTTGACCAGCGCGTCGATGAAGCTGCGGTAGTCGATCTCCCCTTCGGTCAATCGCGCACGGATCAGCGCCGAGCTGAAATCGGGCGAGACCAGCAGGCCGTAGACCTGCGGGTTCTCCACCACGTCCGCCTTGAGCGCCTGCATCGCCGCCGTGCTGGTGGCCGGGTTCTGCGGGTCGTAATACGGCGTGGAGACGATGCTGCCGTCGTTGGCCAGGTGGGTCGAGCGCACCGTGCGGTGGGTCAGGCTGGAAACCTGGTTGTGGTCGACGTGAGGCAGGCTGTCCACGCCCTGGGTGGCCTTGTAGATCAGCGTCAGCGCCTGCGGATTGAAGATGGAGCCATCCCTGGCGTGCACCACCATCACCATCTGGTTGGCGCCGCCGAAGTTCTGCTTGATGCGGTTGTAGGTCTGGATGTACGAGCTGCTTTGCGGCAGCAGGTCGTTGAAGTCGGTGTACATCCGCAGCTTCGGCAGGAAGCTGGCGAACACCGCCGTCACCAGCAGGATCAGGCCGAGTACGATTTTCGGATTGGCAAACAGCCATTGCTCGCCGCGGATCAGGATTCCAGTAATGGCGTCACGGATTTTTTTCATGATGGGCGCCCTCAATCGGCTTGGTGGTTCGGACTGAGCCGATGCAGGTTGTCGCCGCCGGCGACGAATACCCCGCCGGACGGGAGCAGTGTCAGTGCGGTCAGCTCGCCCGAACCCGTACCCGCGTCGCCGGTGTCGACGGCGGTCCAGGCGCCGGCGAGCCAGCGGATCACCCGGCCGTCTGCGCCGACGCCCCAGGCCGCGTCGCCTGCCCCGTTCAAGGCGTAGATCGGCGCCTTCGCCGGGTTGTCGACGGCGATCCAGGTCGCGCCGCCGTCGGACGTGCCGAACAACGCGCCCGCCACGCCACTGACCCAGCCGTGGTCGCGATCGCGGAAATACATCGCGTAGGGATAGAAGTCCGGCGGCAGCGGTGCCGACAGTGCCCAGTGCGCCCCGGCGTCCGAGGTCACCGCCACACTGCCGAACTCGCCGACGGCGATGCCATGCTGCGGATCGGAGAAGTGCACGCTGCTCAGGATGGCATCCTTGTCCAGCGCCGTGGACGCCCAGGTCTTGCCCCGATCCTTGCTCGAAGCGATGCCGGTACGACTGCCCACGACCCATAGCCGATTCGTGCCATCGCAAGTCATGGCGACGGGATCCATCTTGGTGTCGATCGGACGTGCCACCCATTGCCCGCCCTGCTCCACCCACACCCGGCGGTGGAAATCCAGCGCCACCAGCGTGCCGTCGGGACAGGCGCTGACACCGATGATCGACGCCGGCTGCGGCAGTTCGGTGCGCGTCCAGCTCTTGCCCTCGTCCTGGCTGGCGAGCAGCACGCCGCCGAGCGTGCCGGCCAGCAGCCGGCCCTTGGTCGCCGCCACCGCATCGAACTGGTCGGTGCGATGGATCGATTTGGCGCGCTCGGCGGCCACCGCGGGATCGCCGTGGTCGGCCTTGGTGCACGCGGCCAGCGTGACGGCGAGCAGAGCCGTCAGTGCCGCCACGCACAGATGTTTCATCTCGATGAGTTGCATGTTTCCCCGCCCTCGACGTGCGTTGCACGGCGCCCGGTGCGCCCCGTTCCCCCACCCTGGCCTGCGGAGCGGCGGCGCCGCCCCGCGCGCCGCTATGCCGCGGTGCCGGTCTTGCGCACGCCGCGCTCGCGCGCCATGCGGAAGGCGGTGTCCTCGATCATGTCTTCCTGCCCGCCGACCATGCCGCGCCGGCCCATTTCCAGCAGGATTTCCCGCGCCGGCACGCCGTACTTCTCCTCGGCGCGCCAGGCAAAACCGAGGAACGAGCCGTAGACACCGGCGTAGCCCAGAGCCAGCGCATCGCGACCGATGCGCTGCGGCGTTTTCTTCATCGGCACGACCAGGTCTTCGGCGACGTCCTGGATCGCGAACAGATCCACCCCGGTCTCGATGCCCATCAGGTCGCACACGGTCACGAACACTTCCGTCTGCGTGTTGCCCGCGCCCGCACCCAGCCCGGCGCAGGACGCGTCGATGCGGTTGGCACCGGCTTCCACCGCGGCCACGCTGTTGGCCACCCCCATCGAGAGGTTGTTGTGGCCATGGAAGCCCAGCTCGGTTTCCGGGCGCAGCGCATGGCGCAGCGCGCCGATCTTTTCCTGCACCTGCGCCGGCAGCATGTGGCCGGCCGAATCGGTCACGTAGATGCAGTTGGCGCCGTAGCCTTCCATCAGCTTCGCCTGCCCGATCAAGCCCTCGGCCGAGTTCATGTGGCTCATCATCAGGAAGCCGACGGTGTCCATACCCAGCTTGCGCGCCTCGGTGATGTGCTCCTCGGACACGTCCGCCTCGGTGCAGTGCGTGGCTATGTAGATGCTGCGTACACCAAGGTCGTGCGCCTTCTTCAGGTGCGTTACCGTGCCGATGCCCGGCAGCAGCAGCGCGGACACCGTGGCGCGCTTCATCAAGGGGATGACTGTCGACAGGTACTCCTCGTCGGAGTGCTTGCCGAAGCCGTAGTTGACCGAGCCGCCGCCGAGGCCCTCGCCATGGGTGACCTGGATCAGCGGGATGCCGGCCTGGTCCAGCCCGGTGGCCACGGTAGTCATCTGCTCCAGCGTCATCTGGTGGCGCATGGGATGCATGCCGTCGCGCAGGGTGACGTCGTGCAGGGTGATGCGGGTCTTGTTCGAGTTCATGGTGCGGTCCTCAGGCCACTTGCAGGCTCAGCGAGCCATCGAGAATGCGTTCGGCGAACATCTCCGCCGTACGCGTCGCCGCGGCGGTCATGATGTCCAGGTTGCCGGAGTACTTCGGCAGGAAATCGCCCAGCCCCTCGACCTCCAGGTAGATCGAGACGCGGTTGCCTTCGAACACCGGGCCCTGCACGACGCGGTAGCCGGGCAGGTACTTCTGCACCTCGCTCACCATCTGCTGGACCGACTCGGTGATGGCGCGTTCGTCGGGCGCTTCCTCGGTCAGGCAATACACCGTGTCGCGCATGATCAGCGGCGGCTTGGCCGGGTTGAGGATGATGATGGCCTTGCCCTTTTTCGCGCCGCCCACCTGCTCGACGGCGCTGGCCGTGGTGACGGTGAACTCGTCGATGTTGAGCCGCGTGCCGGGGCCGGCCGAACGCGACGACACGGTGGCCACGATCTCGCCATAGGCCACCTTCTGCACCCGCGACACGGCCGCCACCATCGGCACGGTCGCCTGGCCGCCGCAGGTGACCATGTTGAGGTTCATCTCGCGCTGTTCGGTATGCTTCTTGAGGTTGATCGGCGGCACGCAGTAGGGGCCGATCGCCGCCGGCGTGAGGTCGATCATCATCACGCCGAGCGCGGTGAGCTTGTCCGAGTTCGCCTTGTGCGCGTAGGCGCTGGTGGCGTCGAAGGCGATCTGTACGCCGTCGGCCGCAACGTATGGCAGCATGCCGTCGACGCCCTCGGCGGTGGTCTTCAGTCCGAGGTCGCGCGCGCGGGCCAGACCCTCGGAGGCTGGGTCGACGCCGACCATCCAGACCGGCTCCAATACTTCGGAACGGCGCAGTTTGTAGAGCAGGTCGGTGCCGATGTTGCCGGGGCCGATGATGGCGCACTTGATCTTGTTCATTGATCCGATTCCTTGCATGGCTCAAACGAAACGCATCGACACGCTGCCCAGGTCCTGGAAGCGCACGTGGATGGCATCCCCGGCGGCTACCGCAATCGCCTCCGTGGCGCCGCCGCTCATGATGAAAGTGCCGGCCGGCAGCTCTTCGCCGCGGCTGGCCAGATGGTTGGCCAGCGCGGCCACCGCCACCGCCGGATGGCCCAGCACGGCCGCGCCCGCCGCCATCGCCACGACCTCGCCGTTCTTCTCCATGACCAGGCCCAGCGTGCGCAGGTCGAGTCCCTCGACGTCACGCGCGACGCTGCCGACGACGAAGCGGCTGGCGGAGGTGTTGTCGGCGATCACGCTGGCAAGGTCGAAGCGGAAGTTCTCGTAGCGCGAGTCGATGATCTCCACCGCCGCCACCACGAAATCCGTCGCCGCAAGCACCGCGCCGGCATGGCAGCCGGGGCCGCGCAGCTGCTGCTTCAGCACGAAGGCGATCTCGGCCTCGACCTTCGGATGGATCAGCTCCGACACCTTGATCTCGTCGCCGTTGGCGACGCTCATGTAGTCGAACAGCAGGCCGAAGCATGGCGTGGCGACGCCCATCTGCTTCATCTTGGCGCGCGAGGTCAGGCCGGCCTTGTGGCCGGCGACGCGCGCGCCGCGTGCTTCCTTGCGGCTGCGGATCGCCGTCTGGATGGCGTAGGCGTCGTCCCAGTCCAGCGCCGGGTGCGCGTCGGTGATCTTGGCGACGGCGTGCGCATGCAGTTCGGCATCTTCGAGATGCACCGCCAGTTGCTGGATGGTTTGTTGGTCGAGGGTCATGGCGTCGTGCTCATCAGGCGAAGCGCACCGAGCAGCTGCCGAGGCCGCCGACGCTGCAGTGGAAGGAATCGCCGGCCACGACTGGCATCAGCGGCGACTGCGAACCGGACAGGATCACCTCGCCCGCCTTGAGCGGGATGCCGAGCGTACCGAGCGTGTTGGCCAGCCAGACCACCGCGTTGACCGGCGAGCCCTGCACCGCAGCACCGGCGGCGGTCGAGACGATGTCGCCGTTCTTCTCGACCACCATGCCGGCGACCGCGAGATCGAGCCCGCGCAGCGAGCGCGGCGTGCCGCCGAGCACGAATACGCCGCAGGAGGCGTTGTCGGCGACCGTGTCCTGGATCTTGATTTTCCAGTCCTGGATACGCGAATCGACGATCTCGAAACAGGGCAGCACGAAGTCGGTGGCGCGCAGCACGTCGGCGGCGCTGATGCCCGGACCATTGAGATCGGCCTTGAGGATGAACGCCACCTCCGCCTCGGCCTTGGGCGCGATCAGCGTGTCCACCGGGATCGGTTCGCCTTCGCTGTAGACCATGCCCGACAGCAGCTGGCCGAAGTCCGGCTGGTAGACCTGGAGCATGTTCTGCACCGCTTTGGAGGTGACGCCGATCTTCTTGCCGACGACCGTCTCGCCCTGCTTGATGCGGCGCTCGATCATGCGCAGCTGGATGCGGTAGGCGTCGTCGATGTCGATGTCCGGCACGCGGTCGGTCAGCGGCGCCACCGCGCGGCGCGCGACCAGTGCGTCGTACAGCTCGTCGCCGTGCCGGCGAATGTCCCGTGGATTCATGGTCATGGCGTCACGCGGCCTCGTCGAGGAAGTCGGTGACCAGGCGCGCGAACCGTGCCGAGTGCTCGATCTGGGTCCAATGGCCGCACTTGCCGAACACATGCAACTGCGCGTTCGGAATCCAGTCGGCCAGGGTGAGCGAAGTCGCCAGCGGCAGCACCTGGTCCTCGCGGCCGTGGATCACCAGTGTTTCGTGCGGCAGTGCGCGGATGTCCGCCGTCGGCGTGCACAGCGCATCGACTCCGCGCTGGCGCGGCGCCGGGAACATTGCCGAGAACGATTCCTGGAACCCGGGCCGGATGCTGGCGCGGTAGCGTAGCTCGGCCAGTTCGTCGGTGACCAGCGCGCGGTCGTAGGCGAACAGATCCATCATCTTGCGCATGTTCTCGAACGAAGGCTGGTAGCCCCAGACTTCGTCCAGCCCCGGCGTGATTTTGAACGGCACGCCGGCGGCGCCCATCAGCACAAGCCGGCGCACGCGCTCGGGATGGCGGGCGGCCAGCGCCAGTGACAGCGCACCGCCGAAGGAGTTGCCGACCAGGTCCACCTGTGGCAGCTTCAGCGCGTCCATCACGCCGATCGCATGGGTGACCCAGTTGTCCATCGTGTAGTGGTAACCGGCGGGACGGTCGGTGAAACCGAAGCCGACCATGTCCGGCGCAACCACGCGACGGCGCTCGGCGAACGTCGGCATCACCGGCCGCCAGTTCGCGAACGCACTGACGCCGGGGCCGGAGCCGTGGATCAGCAGCAGCGGCACGCCCGCGGCGCTACGGTTGAGGTCGTGGTAGTTGGTGCAGATGCCGGCGGCGACGATGTCCTGGCCGATTTCGGGATTGCTGTGGGCGTTCATGTCGGGTCTCTGGATGGCGGTCAGGCGTACTTGATGCAGACGTTGCGCAGCTCGGTGTAGAACTCCAGCGAGTGCACGCCGCCTTCGCGGCCGATGCCGCTCTGCTTGCTGCCGCCGAACGCGGTGCGCAGGTCGCGCAGGAACCAGCTGTTGATCCAGGTGATGCCGACGTCGATCCGGCTGGCGACGCGATGCGCGCGGCCCAGGTTCCCGGTCCACACCGTGGTGCACAGGCCGTAGGGCGTGTCGTTGGCGAGAGCGACGACTTCGTCCTCGCTGTCGAACGGCGCGATGTGGCAGCACGGGCCGAAGATCTCCTCGCGCACTACCGCCGAGGTCTCGGGCAGTCCGGTCCAGATCGTCGGCTCGATCCACGAGCCATCCTGCAGCGCGGCCGGCATCTTCGGCACGCCGCCGCCGGTGACGATGGTGGCGCCGTCGGCCTTGGCGCTGGCGTAGTAACGCAGCACCTTCTGCTGGTGCTCCTTCGAGATCAGCGGGCCGATGCCGGTGGCCTTGTCGTCGGGCAGGCCGGGTTTCATCGCCTCGGCTTTCTGCTTCAGCGCGGCAACGAACCTGTCGAAGATCGGCCGCTCGACGTAGACGCGCTCGGTGCCCAGGCAGACCTGGCCGCAGTTGACGAAGGCGGCGCGCGCGATGCCGTCCACCGCCGCGTCGAAATCCGCGTCGGCGAACACGATGCCGGCGTTCTTGCCGCCCAGCTCGAACGACACCGGGCGCACGCCTTTCGACGCCGCGGCCATGATTGCCTCGCCGGTGCGCGTCTCGCCGGTGAAGGTGATCGCGTCGACGCCGCGGTGCGTGGTCAGGAACTCGCCGGCCGAATCCGGGCCGAGCCCGTGCACGACGTTGTAGACGCCCTTCGGCACGCCGACCGCGTTCATCACCTCGCCGAGCAGGGTCGCGGTGGCCGGCGTTTCCTCGGACGGTTTGACCACCACCGTGTTGCCGCAGGCCAGCGCGGGGCCGACCTTCCAGGTCATCAGCAACAGCGGCAGGTTCCACGGGCAGACCACCGCGATCACGCCGCGCGGCTTGCGCATGGCGTAGTTCAGCGCAGCGCCACCGTCGGGCGTGGCCATCTCGAACGTTTCCGTCGGCACGTTCTTGATGACGTCGGCGAAGATCTTGAAATTGGCCGCGCCACGCGGGATGTCGATGTGGCTGGCCATGCTGCGCGGCTTGCCGGTGTCGGCGACCTCGGCATCGAGGAAATCGTCGAAGCGGCGGTTGATCTCGTCGGCCACCGCGTACAGCAGCTCGACCCGCTCGGCCAGCTTCAGCGCGCCCCACGGCCCGTGCAGTGCCGCGCGCGCCGCGCGTACCGCCTGGTCCACCTCGGCGCGGCCGGCTTCGTGGACCTGGCCGATCACGCGGTTGTCGACCGGGTTGCGGTTCTCGAACTGGCGCTGCGTGGAGACCCAGCCGCCGTCGATGAAATTCTGGAATTGCTTCATGGCGCGTTCTTCTTCGTTCGGGCTTTTGAGAGATTCATGGGAAGGGCGTCCAGGCCCGCGTGCGCGATCGCCTCGTCCTGCGCCTCGCTACCACCGGAGACGCCGATGCCGCCGATGCGCTGGCCGTCTTCGAGCACTGGCAGGCCGCCGCCGAAGGCGATGAAGCGCGGCCGCAGCACGATGCCCTCGCGCACTGCGGCGGAATGCTCGGCCAGTGCCTGCGGCCAGCGCGAGGTGGGCAGGCCGAAACTCGCGGCGGTGTAGGCCTTGTCGATGGCGATCTCCACCGAGTGCAGCGGCGCGCCAGGCATGCGCAGGAACGCGGCCAGCACGCCGGCCGGATCGACCACCGCCACATTGACGCGTACCCGCATGTCCTGTGCGGCCTGCGCGGCTGCGACGACCAGCGCCTGCGCCGCTGGCCAGTCGATGCAGCGCTGCAACACGCTGCACGACGGCACCGCCTGGGGCATGCCGGCATTCATCAGGTGTAGACCTCGGTGAACGAGGCGACCAGGTCACCGGTGTGGTAGAAGATGCCGCTGCCGAGGCGGTCCTCCGACCACACCGTCACCGGCCGGTCGCGTTGCGCCAGGTAGCCCAGCCCGGCGAAAGTCTCGTTGCGGTTGCCGCTGGGGTCGAAGAAGTAGATGGTCTCGCCGCGCGTGATGCCGTGGCGCGTCGGCGCGACGTCGATGCGCACCTTGTTCTTCGCCATCACGTCGGCGGCCTTCAGCACGTCATGCCAGGAATCCAGGAAGAAGGCGATGTGATGCAGGCCGTTGCGCGGGCCGCCGACGAACGCGATGTCGTGCGGCGTGGTTGAGCAGGCCAGCCAGGTCGCCGCCTGGATGTTCTTGTCCGGCCCCACCAGCACGTGCTCGGTGAGCCAGAAATCCAGCACCTCTTCCATGAAGCGCGTGTTGTCGGCCACCTTGTTGATGCCGGCCTCGGGGTTCAGCTCGCACATCAGCAAGGTGTGGTCCAGCCAGTGCACGCCGGCACCACGCAGCGAGTCCGGCCACGGGTCGGGATTCAGCGAGCCGACATCGGTGCCGAGCTGCTCCTTGCTGGCGAACAGCCGCATTTCGTGGCCGCTGGGCAGGTGGAACTGCAGCATGCGGCCGGTATCCGGCAGGCTGCCCGCCGGCAGCATGGTGGCCTTGATGCCCCAGGCTTCGATCTTCGGCTGCAAGGCGTCCAGGTCGCTCTCGGCACGCACCTTGTACGCCACGTGGTCGAGCCCGGCACGGTCGGATGCAGTGAGCACCAGCGAGTACTTGTCCCACTCGTCCCAGCACTTGAGATAGACGCGCCCGGCGGCGTCCTTCATCGTCACCCTCAACCCCAGCACGTTGCCGTAGTGCTGCAGAGCGGCGTCCATGTCCATCACCCTGATGCTGGCGTGGCCTATGCGCATGACACTCATCGTTCGTCTCTCCCATGGTCGTTTCGTGTGGGTGCCTGCACGGCGATGCACCCTGCTGCTGTACGGGTAAGGTTTCGGTGCAACTTGCCGACGACGTCGAGGATCACGTCGGTCTCCGGCGCCATGCGGCAGGCCAGCGTGTAGCCCGTCGCTTCCTCTTCCGCGCTCACGTGCGCGCGGCTGATCGCGCCCAGCTGGTGCACGCGCCCGCGGGTCACACGCACCTTGCACACGCCACAGCCACCGTTGGTGCAGCCCACCGGGATGCCCTTGCGGCCGAGCCGCAACATGCCGCACAACAGGCTCTCGTCGTGCCGGCAGAGATAGCTTTCGCCGCTGCAGGCGACGGTCACCGTCAGCTGCAGCGACGACGCGGGGGCGTCGCCGCACTGGTTTCCGTAGGTTGCCGCATCGGTTCGCATCGGCATCTCCTACAAGGCCCGGAACAGTGGGCTGCGCCGCGCCGACGCGGCGGCATCGGCGGCGGTGATGAATTTCTCGGTGTAGATGTCGCGCTCGAACAAGCGGCCCTGCATCAGCGTCGCGATGCAGGCCTCGATCATCGGCGGCGGGCCGCACAGGTAGGCCTGGTGGCCGCGGAAATCCGCGCTGGCGCCGCCGTCCTGGCTGAAGCGCCGCTTCAACTCTTCATGCACGAACCCCCGTGCACCAGTCCACGGATCGTCGTCGGCAAGGTTGGACAGCACCGGCACGTAGTGCAGCCGAGGATGCCTGCACGCGAGCTGCTCGAAGTGGTCGGCGAAATACAGCTCGCCGCGGTCGCGCGCACCCTGGAACAACCAGATGTCGTGTGCGAAATCTTCGGCCAGCAGGTCGGCCAGCATCGACTTCGGGCTGGAAAGCCCCGAGCCGCCGGCCAGCAGGATCACCGGCAAGCCGGCTGACTTGCGCACGAAGAATCGGCCCATCGGCACGGTCAGATGCAGCCGGTCGCCAGCCTTCAACGTATCGTGCAGCCAGCTCGTGGCGGCACCGCCTGGCACCTTGCGCACGTGCAGCTCGATCAAATCCTCGCCTGGCGCATTGGCCAGCGAAAACGCACGCGGCCCATCGACGCCCGGCAGGTGAAGGTTGAGGTATTGGCCAGCCTGGAATGACACGCTCCGGTCCGGACGCAGCCAGATGCCCTTGACGGTGGGCGTCAGGTCCTCGATCCGCACCACCTCGGCCTGGCGATCCTCCAGCGGCAGGTACAGCGCATCCGGGTCCTCGTCGACATCCGCCTCGATCACCGCGTCGTCGTGCAGGGTCGCGCAGCAGGCCAGCGCCTGGCTCTCCTCCCGCTCGAAATCCATCAGCGCGAACGGACTGGCGTTGCCGTGCTCGAACTCACCCTGCACGACCTGCACCTTGCAGGTGCCGCAAAGCCCGTGGCAGCACGCATGCGGCAACCACACGCCCTGCCGCAGGCAGGCATCCAGGATGGTCTGGTCCTGCTCGACCTCCACGGTCTGCCCCAAAGGCTCGATGGTGAGCTGGTAGGCCATGCCGAGGCTCCTTACGTACCGCTGCCGGCGATGCCGGTCAGCCCCGGTGTGCGAAATTGCACCAGCGATTTGTGCACCAGGCCGTTGTCCGCCAGGCTCTTGGTCGGATCGGGCATCCAAGCGTCCTGGCCGTGCTGCCACTGCACTTTTTTCCAGTCGATCCGGACGAAGTCCGGATGTGAGCCGTACAGACCGGGCAGTACCTCGTCGCGCAAGACGGCAAAGCGCATGTCGGGCGACACCGGAATGCAGAACGGTGCGCAGAACATCAGGTGATCCCGCCAGTGGAGATAGAGCAGGCGGTTGCCGTGGAAGTTTTCCTCGGCGTCGCGGGGAACGCCGGTATAGTCGGGTGAGAGTGCCTGGACGGCCATGCGCGAATCTCCTCGGAAAGTTGAGCGGTCTGCCTCAATCGGTGGTGCGGGTGCCGGTCCAGCGATCCCAGTTGGCCTTGTCGGGCGACAGGTCGTGGTCGCCGTTGTCCACCCCGGGCGCAAAGTGGTACCAGGTCAGTACCTCCGGCACGGTGGCGCCGCCGCAGTTGCCCTGGAAGATCTGGTGTACCGGCAGCCACGCCTGCACGTACTTCTCCGGCTCGTAGTCGAAGATGTCCTTGCAGCCGTCCGAACAGAAGTGGTATTTGGCGCCCTTGTAGTCGCTCTCGCGGAAGCAGATGCGTGTCGGGTCCGTGTCGACCTCGGTGAACAACATCGGGACCTGGCAGGTCTGGCACAGCATCGGGAGCCCGGGGCTGAACCAGCGCTCGCCTTTCTTCGCCAGGCCGTCCCAGTGCTCGAAGCGCGGGCGATAAAACTTGTCGAAGGTGTCGGGATATTTCTCCGCGAGCCACTCCTTCTCGCCGTCGCCGGGTATCCAGGTGTGGAAGGCCGCAGCATGGGAAAAGTTGTAGAACGTGCTCCAGACCTGGTGCGACAGGTGCGCCTTTTCCTTCTGCGCCACCTCGTGGTACTTCGGCATGCGTACCCCGTAGCGGGACAGATCCTCGAACAGCGCGCCGCCGTTCTTCTCGAAGTAGATCTCCCAGGCCTCGGACCAGGACATCACGCGCTTGGGCAGCATGTAATCCATCATCATCGCCACCAGCGCCAGCAGCCGGTAGCCGCGCCAGAACCACTTGTCGATCCAGCGCTGCACGATGGGCAGGTTGGCGGGATCCTGCTCCAGCAGGAACTTCACGATCTCCAACCCCAGCGTCATGTGGCGCGACTCGTCCGACTGCGCGGAGAAACCGAACGTCACCGTGGCCATGTCGCCGTTGAACGCGGCGCCCGACATGAAGGGCATGAACAAGAGGTTGGTCAGTATGTATTCGAACGAGAAGGAGATCGCCGTGACGAACTCGAATGGACCGGCCGTCATGGCGTCCTCGAAATAGGACTTGGGCACCGACAGGTACCAGACGCGGTCGTACATGTGGATGTTATCGTGCAGGCCACTGAAGAACTTGTTGTAGTGGCTGATGGTGTGGACCTGCGTCTGCGCATGGCGCAGTTCGTCGATCGCCTGCATCTGGCAGGCGACCCGCGCACCGACCCCGCGCAAGTTGCGACCGGCCATGGCATAGCCGCGGCTGGCGGCTATTTCCAGTGGCGACACACCCTGGAAGAACAGCTTCAGTGCATTGATGTAGCGTGCATCGGTGACGTTGAGATGGCCGTTGTTCTGCTGGAAGGCATCGATGATGGCGTAGAGCTTGCGTTCCTTTTCGCCCTGGAACTTCCAATAGGCATCCATGGTGAGCCGGAACGGGTCCTGCCAGCCTTCCCAATCGTGGATCTTGATGCCCTCGAACTTGTCGAACGGAAAGACCTTGTCCATCGGCTGGTAGGTGGTGTCCCAGCCAAGGTCGCGCGTCATCAGGCTGTAGCGCTCTTTCAGGCCCACTTTGCGTGGGGCAGCCTTGGCGTTGTCTGCGCCTTTCGCCACGATATCGGAGGCTCGCTTGTTCATGGTTCTCTCGTCGGTACGGAGTGTGGTGTGGGTACCGCGTCAGCCGCGGACCAGACAGAATTCGTCGTCGCTTTCGTCGATGTTTCCCGACAGCGAGATCAGGCTGAGGTGCAGTTCCTGCAGGTCCCAGTCGCGACCCAGGCGTTGGCCCACGGACTCGCGCCGCACGACCAGCCGTCCCGGCGCATCGATCTTCACCATGGCGGGGAAATCCGAACGTGTGGCCGCAGGGTTGTCATCGAGGATCGCATCGATGATGGCGCGGGCCTCGTCGCTGGTTTGCAGGGCGATGAAGACGTTGTTGTTCATGGCTTCCTCCCGGTCGGGTCGGACGGCGACGAAGTATTCACGGCGATGCCGACCCGCCCGGCGCGGGCGACAAGGTCACCGACGGCTTCGGCGATGACGGCCTCAGCCTGGTCGCCGAACGCCGCCGTCGCCCATGGCCAGAAGGCATCGACCCATGCTGGCAACCAGTGCTCGATCCATTGCTTGAGCAGCACCGCATTGGCCTCCGACTCGGCGACCGCAGTGCGCAGGCTGGCATCCACCCAGCGGACGCTTTCCTCATACCAGCTCTGGGCGAACTCCGTGGACAGGGCGTAGCCACTGGCCGCTTGCGGTGCGAGCACCTGCTCCAGGCGGCTCATGGCCAGCGGATACACCAGGCCATCGAAGAGGAAATTCTGCACCAGCAGCACTTCGAACCAGTCCGCGGTGACGAACAGCTTTTCCATGCAGGCGCGCACGCCCTGCCAGCATGGGTCGCCCAGCCAGTCCTGCCGGGCCTGGTCGAGTACGGCGGTGTCGTTGCCGTCCAGCAGCAGGCCAATCCGGGTCAGGTACTGCGCCAGGCCAAGACGATCCATGGTGTGGAATTGCGCGGCCTGCGTGATGGCCGCACCGTAGCCATAGGCCACCACAGTGCAGTTGTTCATGTTGGCGCCCCACTCGTAGTGGCGCAGCGGCACCAGCAGGCGGGTCAGACGCGCGCGGTCGGCTTCCGCGGCATCGCGCAGCATCCTGCGGCGGTCGACGAACTCGAAGTTGCTCTCCTGCACTTCCTGCTGCCTGGCCCGCGCCTGGACATACACGCCGTAGTAGTAGTGGCGGGGATCGCGGAAGGCATACCAGTCATCCATCACGATGGCGGTGCGGCGCACGTCGTACAGGTCGTACTGGGGCTGCCAAAGCGGCCTGTAGTGGAAATTGGCCGTTGACTGCAGGTCGAACGTCGCCTCCTGGTAACGCGTGGCCGGCTTGTCAGCCCCGAACCGGCGCGCTATTTGCGAGAACGTCTGCCGGATTGGCCGGATATCACTTGTCTTGATGTCGACCTGCATGAAAAGCTCCTGTGATTGTGTGTCGGTGGCGCCGGTCGAACCGGCTCAGCTCTCGACGTCGGGTTTGCCGTAACGCCATTTCAGCCGCTCGGCGTCCACGGCTGCGCACTCCGGGTCTGACAGGAAACGGCTGTGATGCCGGGCACAGAACTCGCGAAACTGCTCGGGCCGCATTACCAGCTCCACGGTCAAATCCGGATCGCCCAGGGAAAACTCGAACTGCACGAAGCGCTGCCCGATGCCCCCGGTGACGCGCACCGTCGTCGCGGGTTGGCGAAATGCCGGCTGGGTTGATGCATTCATCAGCTGCTCCTGTTGCGCAGGCGGAACGCCTTGGCAGTCCCTAAACGCAATCGCCGTGCCAAGCCTTCACGAACGGCTTCACAGCGCGCTTTGCGCCGGCCAAGCCGCGAACGGTGCCGGGCTGCGTTTGCGCAAATGGTCAATTGATGCGCCGCAGCTTGATGATTTGCGCATGCTGCAGTGCAATCAAACTGTGCTAGGCCCTGCCGAACGGCCTGCAACGCCCGAAAGACGGGCGGCGTGCCACCGGCCCACCTCTTCCGTGGCGGCTCCGATGCCAGCGATTTCTGTTCAGAACGACCTGCTCGACTCGCTCCGATCGCTGATTCGTTTTGAATCGTCGAGCGGGCTCATCTGGCTCGACCAGCACCGCATGATGTTGTTGCACACCGGCGCGCTCGGCGCGTTGCGGCGCGAGCTGCTGGAAAGCTTGGGCGAGCAGCGCGCGCGTGGTTTGCTGCTGCGCATGGGCTTCGTTTCCGGCCAGCGCGATGCGCAGCTGGCGCGCAAGTTGCGCCCAGACCTGGTCGATCAGGTCGAGAGCTTCGCCACCGGGCCGCTGCTGCATTCCTTGGAGGGCGTCGTCAAGGTCGTCAAGGTCAAGCAGGATATCGACATCCAGCGCGGTCGCTATTACGGCGAATACCTGTGGCAGAACTCCTGGGAATGCGAATCACACGTGCGCGAGTCCGGCTATTCGGACGATCCGGAATGCTGGTCGCAGATCGGTTATGCCTCGGGCTATACCAGCGCCTTCATGAACCGCTTCATCGTGTTCAAGGAAGTGGAGTGCACGGCGCAAGGCGACCCCTGCTGTCGCATCGTCGGCAAGCCGGCCGAGGAATGGCACGATCCCGACTACCTGCAGTACTTCCGCCCCGATTCGATCGCGCACGAATTGCTCGACCTGCAGATGGAGGTCGAGCACCTGCGCTCATCCATCGCCCGCCCGCGCTACGATGGCCCGCTGGTGGGCGCATCGTCGAAGTTCCTCGACGCGATGGCCCTGCTCCGCAACGCCACACCCAGCCAGATCAGCGTGCTGCTGCTGGGTGAGACGGGCGTGGGCAAGGAGATTTTCGCGCACTGGCTGCATGACAATGGGCCGCGCGCGGCGCAGCCGTTCGTCGCGGTCAACTGCGGCGCGATACCCGATAACCTGATCGAGGCGGAGCTGTTCGGCGTCGAGAAGGGCGCCTATACCGATGCGCAGAGCAGCCGCGCCGGCCGCTTCGAGCGCGCCGACGGCGGCACGCTGTTCCTCGACGAGGTCGGCGATCTGCCGCCCAGCGCGCAGGTCAAGCTGCTGCGTGCGCTGCAATCCGGCGAGATCGAGCGACTGGGCGGGGAACGGGTCAAGGTCGTCAACGTCCGCGTCGTCGCCGCCACCAACGTCGACCTGCTCAAGGCCGTACAGGAGGGACGCTTCCGTGCCGACCTGTATTACCGACTGGCCACCTTTCCCATCACCATTCCGCCGCTGCGCGAACGCCGCGTGGACATCCCGCTGCTGGCGGAGCGCTTCATCGAGAAATTTTCCCGCCCTGTGGGCAAGCAGATCCGCGGCCTGAGCGACCGCGCGATGCAGTCCCTGGTCGATTACGCCTGGCCGGGCAACATCCGCGAACTGGAGAACGTCATCGAGCGCGGTGTGCTGTTGACGCCGGACAACTCGGCGATCGACCAGCACCATCTTTTCCCGCACGCTGGCTCGATGCCCGCGCAGCACCTGCAGGCATCCGGCGCGATCGGCACCGATACCCCCCGCCATGCCGACACGCTGGCCGAGCGCGTGCTGGAATCCGGCATCGGGCTGGAGGAACTGGAAGACGGCCTGCTGCAGATGGCGGTGGAACGCTCGGGCGGCAACTTGACCCGCGCCGCGAAACTGCTCGGCATCAGCCGCGCAAAACTCGCCTATCGGATCAAATGCATGCGAGATATAGACAAGGGGGATTGAACCGAGCGACCAAGTGGATGAAATTTGAGCGTAGCTTGTAGCCATCCCGGTCGGTACCAGTCGAACTTGTCCGCCGCGCGAAACCATAGGCGGCGGAATACAGAATCCGACGTCGTCACTAGGGGCGTGATCGCCGCGCGCATCACCCTACCCCCGATAACGCGCCCTAATCGCGCGCCCTACGTCAGCTCCCGGCCAACTGCCGACATCAGCATAGTCACGCGAACGGCAGCCATTCGGGTTGGAGCGGATCTTCGGGGCGCTCTGTCATGGGCCAGCTTGAGGTCCGAAATCGTCTCGTTCTTTCGAATGCTTGCCTGCGCTCCGAATCGTCGTGAATCACGACCAAGGGTGGCGCCATGGTTGCTGGTTATGCGCGGCCTTCGCCGCCACGATCCATGCGGGCAGCATGATCGACAACACCAGCAACGGCACGGTCACGGGTACCAAGGCCACACGGGTCGGCGACTACGGCAGTTCCTGTGGTTGCCGTTTGGCAATGCGGGGCGGCAGGACGTTGTTGTGGCATTTTGCCGGTGCTACGGTTCGGGAGTCTGATTCGCAGCCAGAACAGGAGAGGCCCATGCAAGGCGACGCGGTTAAACGTAATCTGAAGGGCATGGATGATCTCGACTTCACCGGATGGAACAACGGCGACTGGACCGGAGTGTTCGCCCATCACCACACCGACGATGTTCTGGTGGACTGGAAGGGTCAGGCTCCGACTCGCGGGATTCAGCAGCATATCGACGCCATGAAAGCGTATGTCGAATCGGCGGGTGGCACGCCACCGCAGATAACCTCCCATCCGATTGCTTTCGGATCCGGTGAGTGGACTTGCGTCGTCGGCGAGTTCGAAGGCGGAGGACGCATGGTAACCGTCGCCAAGTGGCGCGACGGCGCCATTGCTGAAGAGTACATCTGGGCTTAGAAGGCCTCGATAGAGTTGAGCGGTAACCGAGACCGCCTTCAGGCCGTCGGAATCGGGCACGCATTGAGATTGGTCGAGCCGGTGTGGGTCGAGGACCTCCCTTTGTTGCGTGCCCTCCATGCGCCTGAGCAACCGTACTGGGCGGCGGTATCCAGAGCATGGGTTTCACGCGCTTTCGGTCGCCGACTCCGGGGTGAACCAACCTACAGCTGTGGTCGCGTGATTCGCAGCTTGGACTTGCCCCACATGGGCTTCAACGGGAAATAGGCCTGGTGCGTGGTGCCATCCACGGCGACGACGTGGGCATTCGGGCCGAGCATCGCGGTAGCGAGCGGTCGAACGGCCTGCCCGGTGACTTGGAGGATCGACACCTCGCCGGATTCACCGGCCACGTAGAGCCAGCCTAGCGAGGCATCGAAAGCCAGGACATCCGGATCATCGGCAACGTCGAAGGTGGCCTGCACCTTTTGACTGGTCAGGTCCAGCACCAGCAACTTGCTGTTGTCCTCACAGGCGATGAAAGCCAGACGTGAGGCGCCATCGATGTAGAGGCCGTGATTGCCGACGGCTCCGGGAAGGCTGATCCGGCTGATCACCCTGTCGGTAGCTGGGTCGATTTCCACCAGCTGCTTGCGGGTCTGCGCGTTCGCGAAGATGTGCCGGGTGACCGGATCGTACTGGGTGTTGCCCACCTCGCCGCCCAGCGGGATCGTGGCCACCCGGGCGTTCGATCGCACGTCGATCACGGTATCGGTGCCGCCGTGTTCGTCGGAGACATACAGCTTGTGCACGTCCGGGGCATAGGCCATGCCGTCCGGATAATCCCCGCCGGCGTGCGCGCAATGATCTTGAAGGTTTTGGCGTCGATGGCGACCACTTCATCGGCGCCGGTCGCCGAGGCGTATACCCGATCCAGCTCCGGCACATACAGCACACCGTGGACGGAGCTGACGTCGGGAATGGTCGCCACCACCTTGCGCTGGGCGGTGTCGAACACGACGACGGCGCTGTCGCCCAGATGCGCCAGGAAAAGAAGATGGCTTCGTTGGTCGAGGCTGGCGTAGTCCCAGCGCGTGGCTCTGCCGGGCAATAGCACCTCCGCGAGCGTGGTCAGCGGCAACCGGCTACCCGGACTGTTCGCCCCGCTGCACGCGGGCGTGGTTACCAACAGTGATGCAAAGGCCACCAAGGCCATCAGGCCTCGACAGAGGGTGCGGTCTGCCTTGAGGTTCATGTGCCGGCACGCGTGTCCAAAGCACACATGCTACGCGCTACGTATGCTGCCATGACGTCACCGTTCTTCCGGTGGCTTGAGGTGCCGGAACTGCGCCAGTAACAGCAGGTCGTAGAGGATCTTGAGTGAGCCGCAGATCAGCAGCGGCCAGGCGAAAGACGAAGCTGCGAACAGCGCACCCGCCAGCGCAGGACTCGCGGAGGAAGCCAAGCTACGCGGCACCGAAGTGAAACTGGCGGCAGCGCTGCGCTCCGCCTCGGTCACCACGGCCATCACGTAGGACGAGCGCGTCGGCACATCCATCTGCGACAGCGCGGCGCGTACCAGCAGCCATGCCAGCGCCGACGCAAGCGACGGGGCGAAAGCCGCGAGCATCAGCGCGATGCTGGAGGGGATGTGCGTGAATACCATCGTGTTGACCAGGCCGATGCGTCGCGACAGTCGCGCGGCCACCGGATACGACAGCGCGGACAGCAATCCCGTGCCGAAAAAGAACACACCGGCCGCCGTCAGCGAGAGATGGAACCGCTGGAACAACCACAAGGCGAGCAGTGACTGCACGACGAATCCGCCGGCGAAGGCGTCCAGGCTGAACAGGGCCGCGAGCTTCATGACGATGCCGCGCGAAGGGCCAAGTGCACTCACCGGGATGGCCGCTCCATCGACGGCATGCCGGGGAAGGCGCGTATAGAGGTATCGCCCCGCCACTCCCAGCAAGGCGTACAGCACGAACATGGCCCGCATCGCGGTCGACCGGTCCACGCCGAGCGACGTCGCCAGTTCAGGGGCTCCGGCGATCAGCGCACCCACGGCCGCGGCCAAGGCGCCGGCCACGCTGTAGCGCGCGAACATCCGGGTGCGGTCCTGATCGCCGGCTTCGCGTGCCAGTGCGGCATGCTCCAACGGTACGAACACGCTGACGTTGCCTGCGGACGGGTTGATCGTGCCGGCGAAGGCGACGATCAACAGAACGCCGTAATCACGAAAGATGGCGAACGCCAGCCCGCTGGCGACCATCAGTCCGGCGGCGAACAGCAATAGCCGGCGGACTCCGTAGCGTGCACCCAGCCACCCGGCCGCGAAGGTCAGGCACGCCGAACCGAGCAGCGAGGCAGTGGCCAGTACGCCGACCGCGAACGGCGAGAAACCCAGCGCCAGCAGATAGGCCGGCAGCAGGATCGCGACGAAGCTGTCGCCAAAATCGCGTAATGCGCGGGCGGCAAACAAGCCATGTAGCGGATCGAACGTCCGCCGTGAGGATGCGGCCACTAAATTCATAGGCAGATCCGAGTTCTTGTAGATGTTATTACATTGATGTAGCGTACGCTACATGAAAACAAATCCATCGCCTTGGCTGATGCTGGTGGTATCGCTGCCGGGACGCAGCCAGACACCACGCATGCGGCTGTGGCGTGCGCTCAAAGGAGCCGGCGCCGAGGCGCTGCGCGACGGGGTGTATGTGCTGCCGGACAACGCATCGGCCCGGGACCTTTTCCAAGCCCAGGCCGAGGAGGTCATGCGTATCGGTGGGATCGCCCAGATCGTGCCGTTCCATGCGACCGATGCCACTCAGGAAGCCCAGCTGCGAGGCGCATTTGACCGATCGGCGCTCTACGCCGAAGGGCTGCAGCAGTTGTCCATGGTGATGGTCGAGCTGCCCGGTCTGGCGGAGAGCGAGGCGCGCCGACGGCTGGCGGCGGCTCGCCGTGCGGTGGAGGGCGTCGTTGCCGTCGATTTCTTCCCCGGGAAGGCGCGGGATCACGCCGAAACCGCCTTGCGCGATGCCGAGCAGACCCTCAACGGCCAGTTCGCGCAGGACGAACCTCACACTGCACATGGGCTGATTGCCCGTCGGAACGCCGCCGAGTACCGCGGTCGCCTCTGGGCCACCCGCAAACACCTGTGGATCGATCGGGTGGCTGCGGCCTGGCTGATCCGGCGTTTCATCGATCCGGATGCCCGCTTCCTCTGGCTGGACCAGCCCGCGGATTGTCCAGCGGACGCCCTGGGCTTCGATTTCGACGGTGCCACGTTCACGCACGTCGGTGCCCGGGTGAGTTTCGAAGTCCTGGCGACCAGTTTCGACCTGGATCGCAATGCCGGCCTGGCTCGTCTGGGTCGCCTGATCCACTACCTCGACATCGGCGGCGTGCCGGTCGCCGATGCCGCCGGCTTTGCCAGTGTCATGGCCGGTGCGCGAAGCCGTCGCGGCAACGACGACGACGGCTTGCTGCAGGACATGGCCATCGTGCTCGACTGTTTGTACGCCGCCTACCTCGACCCACCCGGAGAATCGCCATGAACGCCCGCGTTTTCCGCCCCTGCCTGCGCCCGCTTTGCCTCGCGCTGATCGCGCTCAGCCTGACCGCGGCAGCCCTGCCCTCTGTCGCCACGACCCTGGATCCCGCCACGATCGGCAAGGCCGCCGGCGTCGACGCCAAGGCGCAGCCCGATGGTGCCATCAAGATCGGCTGGAGTCGCTCGGACGTACCGGTGACTGTCGACGGCATGCGCCTGTCGCCGGCCGCCGGCCTCGGCTCCTGGGCGTCCTTCACCGCGATGGGTGATCAGGCCATGGTCATAGGGGACACTGTCGTCTTCCAGGACGAGGTCGATGTCGCCATGGATGCCGCCTTCGCACACGGCCTGAGCGTCACCGGGCTGCACAACCATTTCTTCTACGACCAGCCGAAGGTGTACTTCATGCACCTCGGTGGCGAGGGTTCACCGACGCAGCTGGCCGCTGGCGTCAAAGCGGTGTGGGATGCGGTGAAAGCGGTACGCGCAACCCATCCTCAGCCGGCGCAAGGGTTCGGCGGCGCCACACCGTCTCCGGGCAAATTGAATGCGACATCGATCGCCACGATCATCGGGCACCCTGCACCGGTCACCGATGGGGTGGCCAAGGTCACCATCGCACGAGAGGGACAGATGCACGGACAACCCATTGGCGCATCCATGGGGTTGACCACCTGGGCCGCGTTTAGCGGTAGCGATGAGCTGGCGTCCATCGATGGCGATTTCATCATGCGCGCCGACGAGGCGCGTCCGGTATTGCAGGCACTGCGCAAGGACGGCATCCACATCGTGGCCCTGCACAACCACATGATGGATGAGAATCCGAACTACTACTTCACCCACTTCTGGGGCAAGGGCAAAGCCGCCAACCTCGCGCACGGATTCCGTGCGGCACTGAATGCCCAGGTCGCCAGCGCGAAGCACTGACCATCACGCCCAAGGAGCACCATGCGGAGTGCGTCGCTGCAGCTTGCGATCGGGGTGGCCATGATGACGGCCACCACGGCAACGCGGGCGCACACGCAGAACGCCCTCGTCAGTACCGGCTTCACCCGCCGAGATCCGCGCGCTGCGGGTTCCTGACAGCACCATCCACCTGGATGGTGCTTTGGACGAACCCGCCTGGGCATCCACGTTCGTTATGGTGCTGACCCAACAGGACCCGCATGCGGGCGAACCCACGGCCTACCACACCGAGGTGCGGCTGCTGGCAGCATCGCGAAAGAAGCTCAGCAGCACCCGCCTGCCCCGCAAGGCGTCGAGATGAATCGGGTGCGCCGTGGATGCCCTGCGTTCGAAATTCCGGTACAGGCGCCGGGGTCCTGATGCGCATGTCGCTCTCCAAGTCGCCCTCCGGGCGACCGGTGCGGTCCAAAGGCGTCAATTTGAAGAGACTGCAAATTCCCAGTTGGATTCATGCGCCGATCCGGGTATTCGCGGAAGCCACTCCTTCCCTGCTCCTCGACAACGTTCTCCAATCATTTCGTTCGACATGGGTCCGGGACGTTTCAGAGACGGTTTTTGGGCCGCTCGCGGTAGTCATGCGCAAGCCAGGTCGTGCAGAGACCGTTCCAGCGCCATGTCTGCCTGCTTCCTGTGGAGCGACGCGCCCGGGTCTTGAGCAGCACGATGTCAAAAGACGAATCTGGGGTACTGGCTCACAACACGATGGTCATTTCCGACAGGAGCTCCAGGTTCTGATCCGCCACTACGCCATGTGCCGGCCTGCTGGACAAGGTGGCATCGCGCGCCGCCATGACTTCGTGAATCTCGCTGGCACACAGCGCGACCACGCTCTCCAGTACGGCGTCGATGCTGGCGTGGCCGGTGTCCAGGCGCATCCGGGCCAGCAGCCGTTCGGTACTCGCGGCGCTCAGCATCAGGTCGCCGGTAACCCAGCTGTTGACGGTGAACAGACTGGTTGGCACGCCCTTGGCGCTCATGCCTATGCCCAGCAGGTGCCGGGTGGTGACCGATGCCTGCGGATCGCCGGTCAACGCGGCGAAGGCCTTTTCCGCGCCCGACCGGAGCCGCCTTGCCCACAGCGGACGGCGGGCAAACAGATGGAAGTGACCGTGCTCGGTGGTGCCGGGTCGATCTTCGGGTGAGTGCGAGTGGTAGAACCACTGGTAGCCACTGACTCGATCGATCGCATCGTTTTCGGGATAGTGCTGCCATTGTCGCGGGAGCTTGCCCGCAAGCAGGCCTTGCAACAAATGCTCGCCGCGCGCCGCCAGGACGGCGTAGGTTTCCAGCAAGCGCCGGCCGGCGGCATCGGCGTCGGTACCGCCAACGGGGCCCCGATGCCGCCGGCCAGGCGCCGGTGCCATCAGTGCTGGGCAGCGCACTTGGGAGCGCACTTCGCTCCGCACTTGGGTGCACATTTGGGTGCGCACTTGCTGGCGCCACACTTCGCCTTCATGTGCCGGTGCGGGTGCTTCTTGGCAGCGCACTTGCCTGCCGCACACTTGGCGCCGCACTTGGTCATGCTCGTCGCCGGCCCGCACTTGGCCTGGGCGCCGCTCGTGTCCGCGGCAGCTGCGGGGAGGGCAACGATGGCAGCGGTCAACGCGGCGAGCGAGGCGAGTTTCACGGAAGCTTTCATGGGGTTCTCCAATGCAGGTGAAAGGCAGAAGTACGGGTAGAGACGCAGGGTCTCGACAACAGAGAGGCCGCCGGCGAACGAAAGGATTCAGGAAACCGATGCGGCGAAGCGTGCCCACCCGTATCGCAGGCAGGAGGCCGGCGCGAGCGGCGGAAAATCATCGTCCAGGCCGTGGGCTCGGCTTCGCCACCGCTCAACCGAGCCACAAATACAGCAGCGCGCCGAACATCGCGCCGACGGGCACGGTGATCAACCACGAAAGGACGATGGCGGTCATCACGGGGCGATCCACGCCGGCACCATTGCTGATGCCGCTACCGGCGAGTGCGCCGACCGACACATGGGTCGTGGACACCGGCAATCCGCTGAATGACGCCGTGCCGACCAGCAGACTGGTGGTCAGGCCGGCGGCCAGCGCCCCGCCGGCATCGAGCCGCGTGATCCTGTCGCTCATGGTGCGGGCGACACGGGCCGCCCCCAACAGGCCGCCGACGAGCATCGCCAGGCCGACCGCCAGCGCCGAGGCGTTACCGTCCAGCGCGGCGACCGGCAGCAGCAGCGCCGCGATCTTGGGTGTGTCGTTCAGGCCCCTGGCGAAACTGACCGCACCGCCGGAGAGATACAGCAGGCCATCCACCAGGCCACGGGCATCGGGCCGCCACACCCGCCGGGCCCCGACGCTTTCGCACTCGGCCACGGTACCGGCGAGAGCCACCGGCATGCCCGTACGCAGCATCAGTCCGTCCGCAGAGACCTGCACCGCACTCACCGTGCACTCGCACTCCGGCTCGCGCTCTGCTCGGGCGGTCAGCCGGCGCAGCCACGGCGCCAGCAGGTAGGCCGGCAGGACCGCAATGACGGGAGTCGCCAGCAGCGGCAGCAGGAAGCTGTGTCCCAGCGTGCCGAATTTCACCGCCGAGCCGACCGCCATCAGGCCGACACCGCTCATCGCGCCGACCAGCGCGTGGGTGGTCGAGATCGGCTGCCCACGCCAGGCGGCCAGCGCGACCGTGATACCGGCGCCGCCGGCGACCGCCAGCGCAAACGGTAGCTGTGCCGCGACCTCGGCCGGCACCAGGCCGGCACCCGTGAACGCCTTCAGCAGCGCACGCGCGAGGAACACCGAGGACAACGATCCGGCCAGGGTGGTGATGCTCGCCCAGCCCAGGCTGGTCCAGTAACCGGCGCGGCGACTGCCGTACAGGACGGCCACGCCCTTGAAATTATCGTTGGCGCCGTTGGTGGCGGCGAGGAACAGCACGGTCAGTACGAGCAGGGTTTCCATCGGGCATCCCGGGTAGCGTCACGCGAAGACGAAGCTGTAAGGCACAAGGCCACATGCCATAGAGCCATCCGGGTGGCAAAACGATTCAGGCGGTTGGAAATTCTGCAAGTTGCCGCTGCATCCAATCCGCCAGCGCACGCTGCGCCGGCAAGGCCTCCGGCAGCCGGCCAAGCGCGCCCAGCACCCGCGGCAGATCGTCGGCGTTGTCGACATCGGCGAGCACGGGCAGATCGGCGATGCTTCCCGTCGCTGGCAGTGCCCTGCGCAACGCCAGGCAGGTGTCGCCCTGCGAATAGCGCACCGACTGCCAGATCGCCAGCGGCACCGGCGTGTTGGCGCCGAACAACCAGAAGCCACCATCGGTGGCGGGACCGAACACGAACGCCACCGGGGGCTCGGCCAGTGCCTGCGCGGCCTGGGCCAGTTGCCCCGACGTGAGCTGCGGCACGTCCGCGCCCACCAGCAGCACGCTGTCGTGCCGGCTCAACAGGGTCTCGAGGACGTGATGCATGCGCGTGCCCAGATCGCCCTCCCCTTGCCAGATCGTGGGAAAGTCCGGCCATGCTGCGTGTGCCGCGTCGTCGGCCTCGGCTACCGCCCAGTAAGGCGTGATGAGCGGCCGGGCCGACTCGGCCACCGCCGCCACGGCAGCGCTGGCCAGCCGATGGAAGTTGAGCGCGGCGCGTTCGCCGATAACGGCTGCCAGCCGCGTCTTCAGCGGCGAATGACCCGGAGTCTTGACGAAAATGGCCAGCGCGGTCGTCATGCCCTCGTCCGCCGCGTGGCGCGCCATGCCGGCCACGCCTGTGCCGCGGTCAGTCGCCAGTGCCTGAGCGTGGTACTCAACCAGCCGTGTCGCGCATATTTGCGCGCACTGGTCTCCAGCACGGCGGGAATGCGCCGCAGCGGCAACCCTGCATGTCTTGCGGCCCATACCAGCAGGTGGTCCTCGCCGTAACGCGCCTGCTCGTCGAAGCCGTGCAGCGCCGCGAAGCAATGCCTGGGCAACAGCAGTCCCTGATCGCCGAACGGCAGCCCCAGCCAGCGCGCGCGCCAGTTGGCACCGGCCGCGTTCAACGCCGTCCAGCGCGGGCCATCGCCACGAAAGGCGAGCGTGAACCAACCTAGCGCCTCGGCGCGCTGCCCGATGAAGTGCTGTAATTCATGCAGGGTGCCGGGACGCAAGCGCGAGTCGGCGTGCAGGAACCACAACCAGTCGCCCGTAGCCAGGCCGGCGCCGAGATTCTGCTGGCGGGCACGGCCGGCCTCGCTGCGGCACTGCCGATAGTGCAGCTGCGCGGGCCACGTCGTCAGTGGCGGCCGCGACTCGTCATCGGCGCACACCACGATCACCTCGCTGCCGCTCGGCAAGTCCGCCAGCTGCCGCAGCAGCTCGGGCCATTCGGTTTCGCCGGGCGCCAGCGGCACGATCACCGACAACGAGGTCATGTCAGCAACAGCCGGACGAACAGCTGGCCGCGGTGCCGGTCGATGCGGCGGGCGCGCAATCGAACAGGCCGAAATGCTGCCGCTTGTCGCCGTCGATGCGGAAATGCGCGGCATAGCGGCTGCCCGAGAGCATGTCGGCGGTGTTTCCGCAGACCCGCACCGGGCGGCCGCTCTCGAACAGGTGATGGTCGTCCAGCGCGAAGCGGTGCGGGTGCCCGGGCAAGCTGCCCAGGTAGGTCGCGACCTGGCCGTAATCCTCGCAGCGATCCTCCAGCGGCAGATTGAATGCGCGCCAGGTGATCGACTCGAAGTTCGCAAAGCCGATACGTTGCTCGATCGCCGCATCGGTCAGCGCAATCGGGCTGCGTGCGCACACGCGCGCATCGGCCACGCCCAGTTCACCGAGCAGCCGGCGGAAATCCTCCACGTACAGCGCGCCGGCCAGGCACTCGCCCAGCAACACCGGGTCGGCCAACAGCTCGCGTGGCAGCCGGCGGTCGCTGAACACGTCGGAGAAATACAGCTCGCCACCGGGCTTGAGCACACGGCATATTTCGGCGAACGCACGATGCTTGTCCGGCACCAGGTTGAGCACGCAGTTGGACACCACGACGTCGACGGAGCCATCGGCGATGCCCAGCGCCGCCAGGTCCGCAAGATCGCCCAGCTGCAGGGTGACATTGCTGCGCGCATGGCCGAAGGCCTGCGCATGCCAGGCGCGATGGCGCTCGGCCACCGCCAGCTGCTGCTCGGTCATGTCGACGCCGATCACCCGCCCCTGCTCGCCTACCAGCTTCGACAGCAGATAGACGTCCCGCCCGCTGCCGCAGCCTAGGTCGAGCACGGTGGCGCCTTCCACCGCCGGCGGCAGCGGCGAGCCGCAGCCGTAGAAGCGTTCGCGCACCTCCGGGTGCAACTGGGCAAGGATCGAACGCAGCTTTTCCGGCATCGCTTCCAGGCTGCAGCATGCCGTGGTGCGCAGGTCGCGGCTCGACTGCAGGGTTTCGCCGTAGTAGCTGCGCACGGCGGATTGCTGCTCTTCCGCGCGGGCGACGAGGTCTTGTTCCAGGTTCATGCTCATGTCAACGACCCTCCACAGGAGCTGCCCGCCCCGGCGGTACAGCCATAGCAATGATTGGCGAACGCAATCGGGCCGTACCCGACGTCCGCCAGGGCGTCGATTTCCCACAAACTGCGTCGGCGGCCGCCCAGCGGCAGCCCCAGCGCCTGGTTGAAATCGCAGTCGAAGAGTTCGCCATCCCAGCTCACCGACAGCAGGTTGCGGCACATCACACCCAGCGCCGCCCGCGGATTGAACGCATCGAGCAGGGTCTGCATGTAGCGCTCGTAGCGGCCCTCGCGCTCGAGCAGGTGCAGGAAGCGCTTGATCGGCATGTTGGTGATGGTGAACAGGTGGTTAAACACGATGCCGAAGTGTTCGGCCAGTTCGCGCCGGTAGGTCGCCTCCAGCGCCGCCTGGGCCGGCGGCAGCGTGGCGCCCAGCGGGTTGTAGACCAGGTCCAGTTCCAGCCCGGAGCCGGCGCGGCCGTAGCCGAGCGCATTGAGCCGATGAAGGGCGCGCAGGCTGGGATCGAAAACGTGCTGCCCGCGCTGCTTCTCCACGTTGGCCTTGCTGTAGCAAGGCAGCGAGGCGACCACCTTGACGCCCTGCGCGGCCAGGAACTCGGCGGTGCCCTCCTGTCCCGGACGGAACAGCACGGTCAGGTTGCAGCGGTCGATGACGGTCTTGCCCAGCGCACGCGATGCCCGCACCAGGGTGCGGAAATGCGGATTGAGTTCCGGCGCGCCGCCGGTCAGGTCCACCGTATGCACGCCCGGAGCATTCGCCAGCAGTTCCAGGATGCGTTCCACCGTGGCCGCCTGCATGATCTCGGTGCGCCCGGGGCCGGCCTCCACGTGGCAATGCTGGCAGGCCAGGTCGCACAGCTTGCCGACGTTGACCTGCAGGATCTCCGTCGGCGTGCGCGGCAAGGCGAGCCCATGCTCGCGCAGAGAGCGGGCGAACGATGGTGCGGCGAAAGATGGCACGGCGTTCATGGCAGCATGTCCTGGCGATGTTGGCGGCGCTGGCGCACCTGTGCGGACCGGTCCGGGCGCCCCGGCAGCAGAGCCTCCACAGTACGCCGTGATCCTTCGCATACCGGTCGCACGGCAAGTATGCGGCACCCGGCCCTCTGTCCTGGCATGAAATCGTGATTCCTCATGCCGTCCTCACTTCCGCCGCCAGGCGTGATAGCGGGCCAGCCAGCGCAGCACTCGTTCGGGCGCATGGGCCTTCTTCCAGTTCCCCGCCGCGTACTTGTTGGCTTCGGCCCAGGTCGGATACGCGTGGATGGTGCCAAGGATCTTGTTGAGTCCCAGCCCATGGCGCATCGCCAGCACGAACTCGGCCAGCATTTCGCCTGCATGCTGGCCCACGATGGTCGCGCCCAGGATGCGATCCTTGCCCGGCGCGGTCAGCACTTTCACGAAGCCATGCGCCTGATCCTCGGTGATCGCCCGGTCCAGGTCGTCCAGTTCATAGCGCGTGGTCTCGAACGCAATGCCCCGCGCCTGCGCCTCGCGCTCGTTGAGGCCGACGCGCGCCACCTCCGGATCGACGAAGGTCACCGCAGGAATCACCGCGTAGTCGACGCGAAAACGCCAGATCGAGCCGAACAGCGCATTGACGGCGACGTACCACGCCTGGTGGGCGGCGACGTGAGTGAACTGGTAGGGCCCGGCGACGTCGCCGCAGGCATAGATGTTCGGGTACAGCGTGGCCATCCAGGCATCCGTATCCACCGTCCTGGTCACGGGGATGCCCAGTTCCTCCAGCCCGAAGCCGGCGACGCGGGGCTTGCGCCCGACCGCCACCAGCAGGGTGTCGAAGGGGATTCTTGCGCGCCGGCCCTGGTGGTCGCAGACCAGCGCGTATTGCCCGCCGTCGCGTTCGACCGCCAAGGCGCGGCAGTCCGTACGCACGTCCACGCCATCGGCCGACAGGCGCGCCCGCACGAAGGCGGATACCTCGTCATCCTCGCGCACCAGCAGGCGTCCGTGGCTCTGTACCTGGACGACCTGCGTACCGAGTCGGGCAAATGCCTGCGCAAGCTCGCAGCCGATCGGGCCGCCACCCAGTACCAGCAGGCGCCCGGGCGGGTCCTGCAGCTGCCACAGCGTCTCGGAGGTAAGGTAGCCCGCTTCGGCCAGCCCCGGCAGATCCGGCACCATGGGTTCGGCACCGGTGGCGATCACGATGGCGCGCGTGGTGACAGGCCTGCCGTCGATCTCGACCGCCCACGGCGACACGATGCGTGCATGGCCATGCTGCACGTCCGCGCCCAGCCCGCGGTAGCGTTCCACCGAGTCGTGCGGCGCCACGGCCTGCACGGCGCGCCGCACGCTGTCCATCACGGCGCGGAAATCGACCCTGACATCGCCGGCATCCACCCCGACGCGGGTCGCGCCCCGCGCCTGCGCCGCCAGCCGGGCCGCGTGGATCAGCGCCTTCGATGGCACGCAGCCGGTATTGAGACAGTCGCCGCCCATGGCGTCGCTTTCCACCAGGGTAACCTTTGCCCGCACGGCGGCGGCGATGTAGGCGCTGACCAGTCCCGCCGAACCGGCGCCGATCACTACCAGGTTCCGATCGAAGTGCTTCGGCGCCGGCCAGCCTGCATAGAGACGCCGCTGCTTCACCCACGCCACGCTCCCGCGCGCCAGCCATGGGAACACCCCCAGCAGGACGAGTGAGCCGGCGATCCGGGGCGAGACGATGCCCGACAACGAGTGCAGGCGGGCCAGCTGGGTGCCGGCATTCACGAACACCACGGTCGCCGCCAGCATGCCGAGCTGGCTGACCCAGTAGAACGCGCGTATCGGCAACCGGGTCAGCCCCATCAGCAGGTTCACCACGAAGAACGGGATCACCGGAACCAGCCGTAGCGTGAACAGGTACAGGGCGCCTTCGCGACGGATGCCCTCGTCGACCGCGTGCAGGCGCTGGCCGAAGCGCCGCTGCACCATGTCGCGAAAGACGAACCGGCTGGCCAGGAACGCCAGCGTCGCGCCGATGCTGGAGGCAAACGACACCAGCAGCGTACCTTCCAGCAGGCCGAACATCGCGCCGCCCGCCAGGGTCAGCAAGGTGGCCACCGGCAGCGACAACGCGGTGACCGCCACATACAGCAGGAAAAACCCACCGCCGAGCAGCCACGGATGGGTCTGCCGGAAAGCGTCCAGCGCGAGCAGGTGCGCCTTCAGCGCCGCGAGCGTGAACTGGTGCTGCCAGCCCAGCGCGAAGAACACGGCGACCGCACCGGACAGGCCGATGACGATCAGCCAGCGGAGGATCGTGGAGCGATTTTTCATGCGTACGGAATCCGGTCGGCGGCGCTCAGTCCCTGAGATATTCCTGGACCATCTGGCGGCCACGATGGATGCGGCTCTTGACCGCCTCCCGCGTCAGCAGGAGCTGGCCGGCGATCTCGCTGATCGAGTACTCCTCGAAATCGCGAAGAATGATCGCCTCCCGGTATTTTTCCGGCAACGACTGGATGGCGGCGGCCAGGTCCGAGCGCAGATCGAGGTGCTCGACATAGACAAAAATGGCGTGATCCGGCTCCGGCAACGCGACCTGCCCGCGCATCGCGCGCAGCAGGCGGTGGCATTCGTGGCGCACGATCGAGAAGGCCCAGGCGGGAAACGAGGCGAGTGTGCGCAGCGTGCCGAGCCGGCGGTAGATCAGCAGCAACGACTCCTGTACTGCATCGTCCGGGTCCACGCTGCTGGCGCATTGCGACTGGGCGATGCGCCGCAGGTCGGGGCGGCAGGCGGTCAGCAGCCGTTCGACGGCAGCGAGGTCGCCCTGCCGCGCGGATTCCAGGAGGATCGGGTCATGTCGCATGGGTGAACCTTTGCGTGGTTGCTCGATGGTGCAAACGGTGGAGATTCCTGTTCTCTCACCCCATAGAGGACACCGGCGCATCAAAGGATTCAAGCGGATTGACCGGCACGACCGGCTACCCTGCCCGTACCGCGGTATCCGCGCCATCGCCGCGCCGCGCCGCGGGCCGGAGTCGTTCGAGGATACGATCGAGCGAGAACGGGCCCGGACCCCAGGCGATCACCGCCAGCAGCATCATCGCCCAGACCTTGTGGTCGCTGAAATCGTTGCCGACCAGGCCGGCCCAGAAACCGTGCGGCCACAGATCCGGGTAGGAAACGACGGCCATGATGTTGTAGATGAACAGGAACCCCGCGGTCAGCCGTCCGCCCAGCCCCAGCAGCAGGAACCACGGCGCGACCAGCTCGATCCAGGTGCCGAGAAACGCCGCGGCGTCGCCGGACAGCAGGGGTACGTGGTATTCGTTGTTGAACAGGTAGGACGTACCCGCCGGGTCGTCGAGCTTCACCACGCCGGCGCGCCAGAACGCCAGTGCCACCCACACCCGGAACAGCAACAGCACCACCGGCCCCAGGCTCGACAGCGCCGCTGCCAGCTGCCGGTAATAGCCACTCGTGCGCCACAGCAGCTTGTTCATGTGCAGCCCTCTTGGTTGTTGAACGCCACGACCAGGCCCTGCACGAGCAGGTCCCGCAGACAGGGTTGAAGATCGAAAGCGGCATCCAGGTCCGCGGCCGCCCGATGGGCCGCAGCCACGTCGCCGCCCGCGGCCAGCACCTCGATGCAGCGGAACGTGGCGGGGTCAACCGCAGCCATGGCTACCTCGCCACCGTCACGCCACAACAGCACGCTCTCGCCTCCTCGATCGGGACGCGGAGCGGGCCCGACGGGCGACTGGCACCACTGCCACAGCGTGAGCACGGCCCAGCGGCTGTGCAGCCGATGCAGGCTCGGATGCAGGCGCAGGTGCAGCCGGTGCGGTTCCACCGCAGCCGCGTCGGCGGCGGCCCGGGCGTCGGCAGGCGTCGCATCCGGCGCCAGCACGGTCAGCTGGCGCAACCAGTCCAGCCTCGCGATGTCCGCCAGATAGCCCAGCGAGCGGGCCTGCGGCATCGCCTCGATAAACCCGGGCAGCGCGCCGCCGAAGGACTGCAGGTTGCCGCAGGTCGAGGGATGCTGCTGCTGGTAACGCGCCGCCATCGCCTCGAAGAAATCCTCGCCCACCAGCGCATGCACGGTGGGGAAAGTGTCGTGCAGGGCCGCCTTGAGGGTAGCGGCCACCGCGTTGCGGTAGATGCGCAGCCGTACCGCCGGATCCAGCCCTGCGCCGTCGACCCATGCCGCCACGTCGTCGCCGCGGCCCAGCACGGCCGCGGCAAAGCCCTGCTGCAGTTCATGCAATCGCGGTGCGGCAGGCATGCAGCTCCTCCTCGGCACGGGCGGCTTCGGCCAGCAGCACCTCCAGTTCGGGAATGTCCTGGTCCCATTCGATCAGGGTCGGCTGCGGTCCGCACAGTTCCAGCGCCTCGCGATAGAGCGCCCATACCTCGTCGGCGACGGGACGGCTGTGGCTGTCGATCAGCAGCGGCACCGGCAACCGGTCTTTGCGCAGAAACCCGGCCAGATGGATCTCGCGCACCGAGGCATGCGGCATGGCGCGCAGGTACTCGCCCGGGTCGAAACCGTGATTGACGCTGTTGACGTAAACATTGTTCACGTCCAACAGCAGGCCGCAGCCGCTGCGGCGTACCAGCTCGGCGACGAAGGCCGACTCCGGCATGTCGGCGTGGCGGAAGCTGAGATAGCTCGAGACGTTCTCGACCAGGAACTCGCGCCCCAGTGCGTCCTGTACCTGCTGCACGCGCGAGACCATCAGGTCCAGCGCTTCCGCCGTATACGGCAGGGGCAGCAGGTCGTTCAGGTGGACGCCGCCGATCGCAGCCCAGCAGATGTGGTCCGAGACGAGCGCGGGCTGATAGCGGTCGACCAGCCGCCGCAGGCTGGCCAGATGTCCAACGTCAAGCGCGTCGGAAGAGCCCAGTGACAGGCCGACACCGTGCAGACTCAGGGGATAGTCCGCGCGGATACACTCCAGCGCCGCATGCATCGGACCGCCGGCGGCGAAATAGTTCTCGCTATGCACTTCGAACCACGGCACCGGTGGCCGCTCCTGCAGCACCCGGGCGATGTGCGGCGCACGCAAGCCAATCCCGGCCTCTGCCGGGATCGGGCGCTGCGCCTGTGGCAGCAGGCAGCTCATGGTCTTGGCTCAGGCCTTGTCCGCCGGAGTGGTGGAACCGCCGTCGATCTTCTCGCACAGGCCGGCCGGCACGGCCACGAATGCATTAGCGTCGCGTGCCTTGCTGTCCTGGCCGGCGCACGAATGCCCCGGCGACTTGCAGTCGTTCTTGTGCGCCGCGTTGATGCCGTAGCACTTGACCATCGCCATCTTGCCGCTCTTCATGTCGTTCGCGCCGTTCGGCGCCGGGCTGGCGGTGGCGACCGACGCCACGCCGAGGGTCAGCGCGCCGGCCAGAGCGACCTTGAGCAGGTTGTCGTAGTTCATGATGGGTATCTCCATAAGGTGAGCCGGGGCGTCCGGCACCTCATAGAGCCGCCCGGGAGGCCAAAGGATTCACCATACGGGTGTGCTGCAGGCGACCCATCAAGCCGATGAGGCAGCAAGGCGGCGGGTGTCGACTGCGTCGCCACGGCAACAGCATCCGTCGGCAGGCAACGGACTGGTGCGGACGCTGACCTGCGGCCGCTGTGTACCGATTGCAACGTGGCCCTCGATGGCGTCAAGCTGCACGAATGAATCACAGGTCGGCAAAAATCTGGCGCTCGTATCGCAGCCTGCCCCGCTGGGTACAGGTCTGGGTGGGCTTCGTGCTGATACCGGTCAACGTGTTGCCGTTCCTTCTGCTGGACACCTGGAGCGGCCGTGCAGGCGCCGCGGCCGCCCTCTTTGTGGTGGCTACCAACCTGCCGATCATGTGGCTCGCTGGCGGCATGAGCCGGGCGATGTCGCTGCCGCACCTGTTGGCCTGGGTTCCGCTGGAAATCGCGTTGGCTCTGCGCCTATCCGGTGCCGCCGGCAATCTGCCGCCGTCAACGGCCGAAATGGCGCTCGCGATCGCATTGTTGCTCGTCAACGGCATCTCGCTGGCGTTCGACGCGCTCGACTCGTGGCGCTGGTTGCGAGGACGGCGCGACGTACCCGGAACTGCAGCCTGAGTCTGCCGTGGCGGGGAACGACATCAGCCTCGTACCGCCACTGACGACCGATGCGAGCTGGCTTCCCGCCATCCATGGGTGGACGCGCATTCAATCGCCGGCAGGATCATCGCCGTCCAACCCCAGCCGGCTCTGCAGCAGTCGTGGCATGTGGATCCACCAGGGCAGACTGCTCATCGCGCAGCTCGCGCAGGAAGCTCTGAAACTCCGGCGCCTGAGTCAGCAAGCGCCCGGCCAGCGCACGCAGCGCATCGACCTGATCGCGGCGCAGGTGAAATGCCGTCGGCATCGCATTGAATCGCTGCCGTTCGGCACCGTCCTTGATCTGGCCGAAGGTCAGCACGGCAAAGTTCACGTCCACCGTGGGGTCTCCCGCCGGACGCAGCGCATTGACGTGGCGTGCCCACATCAGGAAGCCGTTTTTCGCCAGCGCCGCGGTCTCGTTGTTGAGTATGCCCAGTGAAGCGTCGAACGAGGCGCGCAAGATATCGATCGTTCCCGGAGCGCGCCCCCGTTCGGACCATGGGTAGGGCGCATAGACCTGGGCATTGGCGACGATGACCAGCACATGCCGCACACGGCGTAGCTGTTCCGGGGTGAAGGCACCGGCCATGTCCGGCACGTTGCCGTACTGCGCCACCGGACTCATCATCGAACCGCGTACGCCGAGGTTGTCGGTGATGCCGCCGTCGACCAGGCGCAGGACCGGCATCCGTTCCGGGTCGTCATAACGTGACAATGCGAGCGCCACGGCATGGCGGCGTGACAGCAGGTCATCGTGCGCCAGCGACTGCGCCACCCACGGCTGGTGTCGTTGCGGGCAATCGGGATAGTTGCGCAGTGCGATCGGCGCGAACAGCCCCGGCACGGCAGCCGATGCCATCACCGCGTTGGCCACCGGATAGGTCGACAGATCCGAGCAGAGAAAATCGAACTGCTGCTGGATGAAGGAAAACGTGGTGGCGTTGTTCAGGTCACTGGCGTTGAGAATGACCATCGGCAGGCCCGCCGGCGACATGTCGGCGAATGTTTTGCCCTCCAGCAACGTCCGGTCGAGATAGGCGGCGACCAGATCGCTGCGGTTGTAGTGGCGACCGGCAATCGACAACAGATGATCCGGGCGTCCCAGCAGGCCCAGCAGCTCGCCTTGCCAGTCGCGATAGAGGAAGCGGGTCCGGAAGTCACCGAAAATGCGGTCGCCAAATAGGCCGTAATACGCCGCGGTGTAGCTGCCGCCGGAAACCGAGGTGACCACGTCGACCAGATCAAGCAATCGCGTCGGCTGGCCGCCTGACGGGACTTCGGTGTCGCGCAGCTTTTCCAGCACACCGTAACTGAAGGCAGCCGCGCGGGTGCCTCCGCCGGAAAACGCCAGCACGACGAAGGTATCGCGGGGAGCGTGCGGGAATCGCGTCTTGAATTCGTAGCGATCCTCCACCCCGGCCGGCTTGATCCGGGTATTCCAGGTCCGCGTGGCGCAACCGGCAAGCGCGCACAGCGCGAGGCCAAGCAGCAGGCATGGCCAGCTGCGTGGCAGACGACGGGACGCAGGCGTCACGGCCTTGTCCTGCGTTGCGGTGGGCATGGTTCGTCCCCGGCCCGGATGGCTTTCAGGGGCGAACCATGACACCGTGCCAGAACGCGACGTGCCCACGGATTTCCGCCGCTTCCGGCTTGGGTTCCGGGTAGTACCACGCCGCGGCGGGATTGACCTCGTCGTTGACCACTACATCGAAATAGCTGGCCGTGCCCTTCCATGGACACATCGAATGCCGGGTGCTGTCGCGCAGGTGCTCGCGCCTGAGCGATTCTGGCGGAAAATAGTGATTGCCCTCGATCACGATCGTGTGATCGCTTTCGGCGATCACAATGCCTTGCCACATGGCGCGCATGGGTCTCTCCTCGTTGCGGTTTGTCGGAAAAGAAATCGAACCGATGCCACTGCCGCCCGCGCGGGCCGGCTCATTCGCGATCAGGGTGCGATGATCGGCCCGCACATCGCCGAGGATGCATCCGACTCCCGGAGCGATCACTGGTCATGTCTCCACACGTACACGCCCGATAGATGCGCCTCCCCGGTCGAAGGATTCATCAGGGTCACGCTTCATGACAGGGCCGTAGCAGCAACGGCTTGGGCCGGCTATCCACGTTTCATCGCGACACAGGCAACACGATGTCCGCCACCAGCTCGACGAATTTTCCCGGTGCCGGTACAACCTCTATGACCGGCCGCGGCATGCGATGCCGGCTCATACCGGGAGCCGCGGAAACATGGATGCTTCCATCTCGGTCCGGACCATGGAAGCGAGCACCGGCGAGATGCCGAGGCGCCGTTCGATCTCGGTGCGCGAGATCAATCCGCGTATCTCGTCACGTTCATCGTCCTGGCGCTCGGTGATCAGGAGATGGGTCTGTCTGGTTTCACGAAAGGTTTCCAGGATGTCGCCTGTCCGCGCTTTGCGGATGTCGTCGATCCGCAGGGTCGGCAAACTCTCCACCATGGTCATGATGTCGGCCACCTCGATGTCCTGGTGTCGGCATTTCGGGTGGGTACAGTCGGAACCGCGCAGGAACTGCAGCGGTTTCTGGCCCTGGATGTCGTAGGCCGTGATCAGCCCGAGCATGCTTTCGCCTGCCATCACCAGCAGGGTGCGCACGTGCGCATCGATCATGCGCTGGAGTGCCTCTTCGATACTTCGTTCGGGTTCGACCGTTACCGGACAGACTCGATGGAAATCCACCATGACCGCCAGCGCGGGATCCTCGTCTTTCAGCGAGGATTCCACGAGATGGGGGTGCCTACGTACAAACGTGGGAAGGCGGCTGAGATGGGTAACGACTGAGCGAAACGGCATGGGGATCACCTCGACTCGGTGGGGTCGAAACCCACGCGGGACCGTAGTGCAGAACCAACCTGCGTCAATGGTATGCGCAGCTTCGGAGATCAACGGCCCGTGAGGGGTGAAGACGCGCGCGGCAGTTCGGGTAGGCTCGAAATCCATGGTCAGGAACGCGGGGCAATAACCATGAACTTCCCGCTGCCGCGCGACGCCCTCACCCGATAGAGCTGCCGAACCACCAAAAGGATTCGGCAAGGTTTCAACGCGATCGCGAAACACCCGGCGAGTATCCATGGAGGCGCTTGAAGGCGCGGCTGAAGGCTGCCTCCGTCGCATAGCCGGCGATCACCGCCGCTTCGGCCACGCTGACGCCGCGCTCGGCCAGCGCCGACTTCGCCTGCTGCATGCGCAGGCCGGTGACGTACCCCATCGGGGTGGCTCCGGTCGAATGGGCAAATCGCCGGGCGAACGCCGCCCGCGACAGATGCACCCGGTCGGCGAGCATCGCCACCGTCCAGGGCTGCTGCGGATCCTGATGGATGGCCAGCAACGCCGGGCCGAGATGCGGGTCGAAAATCGCGGTCAGCAGCCCCTGCGCGACCGTGCCGGCGGCCAGGCATTGGCGCAGCGCATACATGAACAGCGCATCGGAAAGCTTGTCCATCAACGCCATGGCGCCGGGACCGTTCGACTCGGCTTCGGCGACGATCAATTGCAGCAGGGCCGCCGGCGCGCCGGAGTCCCCGCCGCCCGGCTGCGGATCGTGCCGAAGCAGCAGCTGCGCCGGCAGCGAAGCCAGCAGCACTTCCGACAACGGCGAGTCGAACTCGAAGTAGCCGCACAGCAGCAGCGTGGGAACGTCGCCGTCGGCGCCCAGCGACGCGATCAGGCAATGGTCCACCGGGCGGTTGAACAGTACCGCGTCGCCGGCCCGGAGCAGGATGTCGCCGGCATGGCCGTCATACCGCATCACGCAGCGACCGGTCGCCACCAGGTGGAACATCGCCTTGCGCTCGTATTCACCATCGACCACCCACTGCCCGCAATGCGTGGTCCGATGGAACACACGCGTCTGCAGGCGGAGGTGCCGCATCAATTCACTCAGTTCGTCCACGAAGGCTCCCGATCAAGACGCGGAGACAAGCATGCGCGCGTTGCAGACATGGTTGCGCGGGCGGTCTAGGGCCACAGTATGCCCATGGCCGCTTTGCCATTCGACCGGCCATCCATCAACCCATCAGTGGAGTATGAACCATGAGCGAATTCACCTTGCAGACCCCCGACTCCGCCCCGGAAGCAGCACGCCCACTGCTGCGGGGCACACGCGACAAGATGGGCTTCGTGCCCAACCTGTATGCCAACCTCGCCAACGCGCCGGCAGCGCTGGAAGCCTACTTCGGCCTTTCCGCCCAGTTCGACAAAACTTCGTTCAACCCGGTGGAACGCCAGGTGGTACTGCTGGCCGCCAGCGTGGAAAACAATTGTGAGTTCTGCGTCGCCGCCCATTCACTGATCGCCCGCAAGGTGGCCAAGGCTCCCGATGCCGTCGTCGACGCGTTGCGCAGCGGCACCACCCTGCCCGACGCCCGACTGGAAGCCCTGGCCACGTTCACCCGCCGCATGGTGAAGGAGCGTGGCGAGGTGGCCGGAGCGCCGCTGCAGGCCTTCCTCAAGGCCGGATTCACCCACCAGCAGGCGCTGGAAGTCGTGCTGGGCGTGACGATGAAGACGCTCAGCAACTACGCCAACCACCTGACCGAAACCCAGACCAACGAGCAGTTCGCCAGCGAGGCATGGAAGCGCCAGGCATGACGTTTTCGGCAGGGTCGCAGGGACTGAAGCATCCGGCCCGCAACATACCCCCCATCATCAGGACATCAGGTTCATGCATTACATGCAAAAGACTCTCGCACTTCTTGCGGCATCCGTGGGTATCGGTTTCGCAGCCGGCCCCGCCCATGCACAACTTCCCAAGACCACCATGCAGGTCGACCACGCCAACACCGCGCTGGTCGTGATTGACCCGCAGGTCGACTTTCTCAGCCCCAAGGGCGTGACCTGGGGGCTGGTCGGCAAGAGCGTCGTGGCCAACCACACCGTTGAAAACCTCGACACCTTGTTCAAGGCAGCGAAGGACAGCAACATGCAGGTCGTCATTTCGCCCCACTACTACTATCCGTGGGACCACGGCTGGAAGTTCGGCGGCCCGCTTGAAGTGGCGATGCACAAGATCGGCATGTTCGACCGCAAGGGACCCCTGAGCCTCGACGGGTTCGAGAACTCCGGCGCCGACTGGATGCCGCAGTACAAGAAGTACATCAATGACGGCAAGACCATCGTCACCAGTCCGCACAAGGTCTATGGCCCACAGACGAACGATCTGGCGCTGCAGCTTCGCAAGCACGGCATTTCGAAGGTGATACTCGCCGGCATGTCGGCCAACCTCTGTGTCGAAAGCCACCTGAGGGAACTGCTGGAGCAGGGTTTCGAAGTCGAAGTGGTGAAGGACGCCACCGCTGCCGCGCAATTGCCGGGGCTCGACGGCTACGCCGCCGCTTTGACGAACTTCCAGATGATCGCAAATGACGTGGTGACCACCCAGGAAGCGAAGGACGCCATCCTCGCCACCAGGTAACCCCCTTCGACCGGGCGGCCCTTCCAGGAAGGAAGAGCCGCCCGGACCGAATGGCGCTTACTCAAGCCCCGTTCGTCCCCGGATCAAGTCCGGGGCAGGCTCTGAGCGTAGGCCGAAGGCCGAAGTCGAAGGACACGCCGGCGATGGGGCGGCCCTGGTCTGGCGGCGCTTCGACTCCGCCCGCTGCGCGGGCTACGCTCAGCGAGAACGGGGCTTAAGTAAGTGCCATTCCCGCCCGGATCGAATGCATCGAACACAAGCAGGACCGGCCCGCCTGCATTCGAACGGAGGCAAGGCGTACCGACAGATTCCCTGGCGCGCGCAAAGTGCGCCCCCAACCATGAGCAGGAAAATCATGATCAAGATCAGTGTGATGTACCCCCATGCCCCGGAAGCCCGGTTCGACCATGCGTACTACCGTGACACGCACATGCCGCTTGTGAAGCGACGCATGGGCGACAGCTGCCGGTACTACTCGATCGACAAGGGACTGGCCGGCGGAGCCCCCGGGGCGGCACCGACCTATATCGGCGTGAGCCATATTTTCTGTGACTCGGTGGAAGCCTTCCAGAACGGTTTCGGACCGCACACCGCCGAACTCATGGCCGACCTCCCCAATTTCACGGACATCACGCCGGTCATACAGACCAGCGAGGTCATGGTCGAGCGCGGCTGACCGGCCTTGCGTCGTCAATGCATCCATTCGGCGAAAGGATGACCGTTAGTCTGTCGCCCTCGCCTTCCCCGGAGATCCATCCCATGAATTCATCAAAACGGCTGGGTTGGGCACTGCTTGGACTGCGCCTGTCGATCTTTCTCGTGATGCTGATGTGGACGCTGGACAAATTCATCCGGCCCGAACACAGCGCTGGCGTATTCAGCCATTTTTACGCCGTCACCGGCCTCGGCCAGGGTGCCTTCGTCGTGATCGGGGCCATGGAGCTGGTACTTCTGCTGGCCTTTGTTGCCGGGCTCGCACGGCGTTACACCTACGGCGCGGTGTTGCTCCTGCATGCCGTCTCGACACTGTCCGCCTGGCATCAATACGCGCACCCCTATGAAGGCACCAATCTGATGTTCTTCGCCGCCTGGCCCATGCTTGCCGGATGCGCGGCGCTCTATCTGTTGCGCGATGCCGACACCATGACGATCGACGGCCGCAGACAAGCCGCGCGCGGCAACCCGGGCCATTCCTGAACATCCTGGACAAACTGAAGGAGGCACGGCCACATGACACGCCCCGAAATCGCGGTATTCGACGCCTACGGCACCCTGTTCGATGTGCACTCGGCGGTAGCCCGGCTGGCCGATCGCATGGGCCCGGAGGCCGAAGACATATCCGAGCGATGGCGACAGAAGCAGCTTGAATACACCTGGACCCGCAGCCTGATGCAGCGCTACGCGGATTTCTGGCAGGTAACCGGAGAAGCACTGGATTACGCCCTGGCCGCAGCGGGCCGCCGTGATGACGCCCTGCGCTCGGCGCTGCTGGACGCCTACCGCGAGCTGGACGCCTACCCCGAGGTACCTCGCGCCCTGGCTGGATACCGCGCAGCGGGGATGCGCGTTGCCGTGTTTTCCAACGCCACCCGTTCGATGCTGCAGACGGCGCTGGCCGCCGCGCATCTCGGCGACCTCGTCGACGTGGTGTATTCCGTGCACGAACTGCAGGTGTTCAAGCCCGATGTCCGCGTCTACGCGGCGGCGGCCGACGCATTCGGCGTCGCACCATCGGCCATCGCCTTTCATTCATCCAACGCCTGGGATGTCGCCGGCGCGGCTTCCTCAAACTGGCAGGCGTTGTGGATCAACCGGACCGGGCGCCCACAGGAATACCCGTGGGTCCCGGCCCCCGCCGTACCTGACCTCGTCCAGGCATTGCGGCACGTCGTGGGACCGGCGCCAGTTGCCGGCATCAACGACATCCGGGGAGGAGTCGATTGATGGGCTGGATCAGCGAAATCCCGGACAGCGAGGCACGCGGCCCGCTGCGTGACATCTACGGCACCATCAAGAAGCAACGCGGCAAGGTGGCGCGCATTCTCAGCGTGCACAGCCTCGACCCGGACGCCCTGCAGCACCATCTCGACCTGTACCTGCACCTGATGTTCTCCCCCGGTCCATTGAGCCGGCGCGAGCGCGAGGCCATCGCGGTGGTGGTCTCCACCGCCAACGGTTGCACCTATTGCGTGGCGCATCATCTGGAGGCGCTGCAACGCCATGAAAAGGATGCGGCCGTGCTGGCCGCCGTGCGCACGGCACCCGACCAGCTCGCCGACTTGCGGCTGCGTGCGATGCTGCTGTACGCGCGAAAGCTCACCGCCGCCCCGTCGACGATGGACCAGGCGCAGGTGACGGCATTGCGCACGGAAGGGCTCACCGACGGGGATATCCTGCGCATCAACCTGGTCACCGCCTATTTCAACTTCGTCAACCGCATCGCACTGGGCCTTGGCGTGGAAGCCGACTCGGAAGAGATCACCGGCTATGCCGACGAATGAAGCGGTTCCCGTCCATACCGGCCCCGGGGCCGGACAAGACACGCCACCCCGTGCTTGCCACGCGACGTCATGCTCGGTGGTAGGGTTGCCTGCGCGGGTGGTTCCGGCGCGGATAATGCGGCGTTCCCGCCCTGCACGCCATCGCCCGCTTCACGATCTGATGCCGGCTCCCGTTCCATGCCGGCTTGCCGGAAAGACCATGACATGCTGACGTTGCGCCACATCCTGGGGGTGATGTTCCACCCTCCTCATCTGAAACGGACCTGCCTGGTGGCGCTGTTGGTGGGCGTGTGGCTGAGCGCGTTCAACCTCGGTGGCCAGCTGCTGGCTGGACCGTGGAACGCGCAGCTGGCGATCAAGATCGCCATGAATCTGCTGACCCCGTTCGCGGTCGCCAATCTCGGACTGATATCTCGCCAGGCCGGTTCGGAATCGGACAAGGCTGGGTGATGTCCTCGACGATCGATCCGGCCTCCTGACCAGGGCATCCGACGATGGCCCCGTTTCTGCTTGCCCACGAACCCGCGATCCGGTTCGGTGCCTTCGCCGGCATCTTCGCCGTGATGGCGCTGTGGGAAGTGCTGGCGCCCCGGCGGCGCCAGACGATTGGTCGATGGCGGCGCTGGCCTGGCAATCTCGGCATCGTCGTGCTCGATAGCGTACTGGTGCGTTTGCTCTTTCCCACCGCCGCCGTCGGCGTGGCGCTCTACGCCGAGACCCATGGGTGGGGACTGTTGCATGTGCTGAAAGCACCAAACTGGCTGGCGCTTGGCGCATCGGTACTCCTGCTCGATCTAGCCATCTATCTGCAGCACGTGTTGTTCCACGCGGTGCCAGTCTTGTGGCGGCTGCACCGGATGCATCACACCGACCTCGAATTCGATCTGACCACCGGCGCACGCTTCCATCCGCTGGAGATCCTGCTGTCGCTGGGCATCAAGCTGGGCGTCATCGTGGCCTTGGGCTCACCCGCGACGGCCGTGCTGGTTTTCGAGGTGCTGCTGAACGCCACTTCGATGTTCAACCACGGCAATGTCCGCCTGCCGATGCCGCTGGACCGCCTGCTGCGCCGGATCCTCGTCACGCCGGACATGCATCGCGTGCATCACTCCTGGCATCCGGACGAGACCAACGCCAACTTCGGCTTCAACCTGCCCTGGTGGGATCGCCTGTTCGGCACCTATCGTGCGCAGCCACGCGACGGCCACCTCAACATGACCATCGGCATCCAACAGTTCCGCGACCCACGCGAGCTGCGCCTGGATCGGATGCTGTGGCAGCCGTTTCGCGTCGACCAACGCACTGACCAGGACGGCCGCCCATCATCCGGTGTCTGACCATGGCGGGCTGCGCGTCCCTTGATCGGTACTTGTCTGCGCCAGAGTCCAGAGCAGCCCTGACTTTGCTTGTAGCCGCCTTTCATGAGAGGGCACAAACACACTATCGGTTTACCGGGATGATGCCGACTTCCACACCTCGACCGAGTTGTCCGCAAGATTGGTAGCGTAGACCGTGCCATCCTCTGCCACCGCCACCCCGGTTTCGGTGAAGCCCGGAATCCGATGGGGCGTTCCGAAGGCGGTCAAGAAGCGACCCTTGGCGCTGAATTTCTGGATGCGGTTGTTTTCCTCGTCGGCCACAAACACATTGCCATCAGGGCCGATGGCAATGGCGGTCGGCGTCCTGAACCAGCCATGGAGCGAGCCGAGGATATTGATGAACGCAGGAAGGTGTAGCCCCATAGGGCCGCCCCACATCCGGAGGAATCGCCCATCGGGGCCAAACATCTGGATGCGATCGTTGTAGCCATCCGTGACATAGATATGGCCACGCCTGTCGGTGGTCACGTCGGTGGGATAGTTGAATGCGCCTGCGGACACATAGCCCTTCTTCCCGGTGGTGCCCCACTGACGCACGAACGTGCCATTGGAACGCAACTCCTGGATACGCTGGTTGTAGAAATCCGCCACCACGAGATTCCCGTTGGGCAACACGGCAACCCCCGAGGGTGCCTTGAACTCGCCTGGTCCTGAACCGCCGTGGCCGATGACCTCAAGCAACGCGCCGCTGGTCGAAAATACCTTGATGTCGTCGTTCCAGTAGTCCGCAACATACAGTTTGCCGCTGGCCACGGTGAGGTTCATGGGCCGACCCAACCCGGCAGCACCGGTGGCTGGATGATCGATGGCGCGAAGAAACCGGCCGTTGCGGTCGAAGACCTGGATGCGATGATTGCGCGAGTCGGCAACAAAAACCCTGCCCTCGGCCAGCGTAATGCCAACCGGATCCTGGAATTGACCCGGCTTCGATCCGGCACCGCCCCAAATCATCACCCGCCGGTAGGGCGGCTCTTTGCAACCGGGCACCCAGAGCAGCCCGCCTGTTCCAGCGATCAGCAACAGGGCGGCCACAACGCCGAGTAACCCGTACAGCATGCGTTTCATGGCTTGGCTCCAGCGGGACGATTGACTACAGCTTTCAGTTGAAAACCGGCCTTGTGCACCACTTGCGCCAGCTGCGCGTCGGTAAATGCGGTTCCAGGACTCACCGTCACGATGAGCACGCCATTGCTGAGGTTCACGTCGGTGTTCTCCACGCCCGGCTGCTTGGCGAATTCTTTTTCGATACCGTAAGCGCAGAACGGACAGGCCAAGCCGTCCACGCGCAGCACGTAGGCGTTGGCAGGCGGGGGGACCGTAACTGTGGAGCTGGCGAAAACCGGCGTGATAGCTATCAGGCCCAGCGACAGGACGAGCAGACGCAGGAAGTGGACCATGGGACGAAACATAAGCGTTCTCCTTGAAAAATCGCGCACGGCTCAGAGCTTGTGAAGAAAACCACTTCCTGTGGTTTTCTTCAGTCGCGAGTCCGGTACACGCCCGGACTCGCTCACATGAAACAGTCACTGGCGTGACTGTTTCATGCCCGGCCCTCCGTGGCCGGTCTGAGAGGTTGAAAAATTCACAACCTCTCAGAAATTGAACCGCAGGGCAACGTTGTAGATACGACGATCGCGCAAGCTGCCGAAGGGCACATTGCGCTGCACTGGAATCTGGACAACTCCTTGCAAGACCCAACGAGGCGTGACGTACTCCAGACCGGGTGCGATGAACCACTCGGTGCCGCCGGACGCCACGACAGGGCTGCCGTTCATGAAGTTGCGCCCGGTCCGGATCAGGTTCGTTTCCAGCACGCCATAAAGGAAGTGCGGCAAGCCGTTGCCAAGTTTCCGCGGCAGCAGCCGGTACTGGAACGAAGCGTCGAACTCGCTGACATGGCCGGGCGAATACCCGGCGTGCCGGCCGTTGCCCTGGTAGCTCAGGGACGTATCGATCTCGTAGTTCAGCGTCTGCCAGGTGGCCACGACACCTCCGAGTACACCCCACGCGCCCGAACCAGGCTGGAACATCCGCGGCTGCGCACCATAAGTATCCCGATAACTGTCGCGGCCGGTCGGCGCCACCGCGCCAAGGATCGGCGCCACGCGAAAACTCGCACCAGCGATATTGTTCTGCCACACCGTATAGCGGACGAAGAAAGTGCTGTCGCCCAGACCATGGTTGGCCCGATGGACAGCTCCCATGGGCGTGGTCATATCCAGCGTCTTGTCCAGAAACGGCACCATTCCAAACACGGTCAGTTTGCCGGTAACGCCATAGGCCAGGACGCTGATGCCGGCCCGGGCGGCCACCCGCATATCGGGTAGTGCCGTTCCATCGTCGAGCAAGCGATACATCATCGTCTCCTGGAACAGCAGCTCACCCTGGCTGACCGGCAACGCCGTATTGAAGGTGATGGGTCCAGCAGCGGCGGGCGCGCTGCCGAATGCGCCGACGGCAGCAGTCATCAACACAACCCATGTCGCTCGAAGCTTTGCCGTTGATGCGTTTGAGTGGTTCGCTTTGCATGGTTTCATGGTGGTTCGTTCCCAGCAAAATCGTGGGCCGGTGAGGGCTCGCCTCACCCGGTCCAATCCAGCACCGCGTGAGCGTCGCCGGGGAGTTTCAAACCTGGAGCACGCTCCAGGTCAAGAGCATGGCCATTCCGGTTGGGATTTCCTGCACTTGGCATGCCTTTCGCAATGAACGAAACCGGTCTTGCACAACCCACGCAAGGAACCATCGCCGGTGAGATGGGAGCGGCTCCAGCACATGGATATTGCTGACTACCTGGAGCAAACTCCAAGTCAGGGTATTCTGTAACTGTCATTGCATCGTGCCTGCCGAGCTTTACTACAATCCCTACTGCACCGCCTGCGGTGGCGTCGAGGAAGCAACGGACCAACGCAGTGAATCCGTGCACTGGATCGACGCAACCGTGCATCTGGAAGCGGCCGCCAAATTACGCATCGTCCGCCTGCCCGCATTGGTCATCGACGGTCGGCTGGTGGTGCAAGGCCCGCGCGCGTTTGCGCAGCTTCGTGCGTGGATCGCCAGGCAAGGAAACGACACGTGAGCGCTTATCGGATCGGCGATGCCGCGCAGTTGGCCTGCATGAGCGCCGACACCCTGCGTTATTACGAACGCATCGGACTGATGCGCCGCGTATTGCGCGACGGTGGCGGACGGCGCGCCTACACCGAAACTGACCTCGAACGCCTGCGCTTCATCGCCCGCGCGCAGGCCATGGACTTCTCGCTGGCCGAGATCCGACAGCTTCTGGAACTGCGCGACCATCCGGCCACGGCGCGCGCGGAAGCACGTCGTCTGGCGCATGGCAAGCTCGATGCCGTGACCCAGCGTCTGCGCACCTTGCGCCATTTGCACGACGAACTGCGCCTCCTGCTGAATCTGTGCACCCGCGTCGACGGTTCCTGCCCGATCCTGGCGATGGAATCCACCTCTCAAACGACACCACCTGCCCCGGACCGTGCGAGAAAAACGGCCCTGACCCGAAGGCGCTCGTGAGCCATGGCTGGCACACACCCACAACCCGACCGTCTCGCTCAACCTGCGCAGCACGACAGCTGTTTCACATCCTTGCTGAAAGTCTGCGCGCACAACTTCAGCCCCTCGACCATCGTCAGGTACGGGAACAACTGATCGGCCAACTCCTGTACCGTCATGCCGGCCCGTAACGCCAACGCAGCCGACTGGATGATTTCCCCGGCCTCGGCGGCAACCGCCTGCACGCCGAGCAGGCGAAGGGAACCGGTTTCAGCAACGATTTTTATAAAGCCTTGAGTATCGAAATTGACCAGCGCGCGTGGCACGTTGTCCAGGGTGAGCGTGCGACTGTCGGTTTCGATGCCCATGAGGTGGGCCTCGGCCTCGGACAGCCCGACGGTGGCGACCTGGGGTTCGGTGAATACCACCGCCGGCATCACGGTGAGATCCAGGGACGCCTCGCCGCCCAGCATGTTGGTGGCTGCGCGGGTACCGGCCGCCGCTGCCACATAAACGAACTGTGGCTGATCCGTGCAATCACCGGCGGCGTAGATGTGTCCGGCACTGGTGCGCATGGACTCGTCCACCACAATGGCGCCGCCCTGGTTACGCGAGACACCGATCGCGTCCAGGTGGAGATCCCGCGTGTTCGGTGTGCGGCCGGTGGCCACCAGCAGACGGTCGGCACGCAGTTCGCCAGCGTTGGTGTTGAGTACGAACTCGCTCCCTGCATAGGCAACCTCGCTGGCCTGCGTGTACTCGAGTACGTTCATGCCCTCGTTCTCAAAAGCAGCCTTGACCGCGACTCCGATGGCTGGGTCTTCGCGGAAGAACAGCGTGCTTCGCGCCAGAATGGTGACCTGGCTGCCCAACCGGGCGAAGGCCTGGGCCAGTTCCACCGCCACCACTGAAGAGCCGATCACCATCAGGCGCCGGGGGATGGTGTCGCTGACCAGTGCGGTGGTGCTGGTCCAGTACGGCGTGTCCTTCAGCCCCGGGATCGGGGGAATCATCGGGCTGGCGCCGGTGGCAATCAGGCAGCGATCAAACGTCACCGAACGCTCGCCACCGTCATTCAGACGCACGCCGAGCCGATGCGCATCCACGAATTGCGCCTGGCCATGGATCACCTCGATGTTGGCTTTCGCAGCCAGAATGCCTTCGTACTTGATGTGGCGAAGCTCCTCGACGCGTGCCTGTTGCTGCGCGAGCAACCGGGTCCGATCGATCACCGGAGTCGCCGCACTGATTCCCCCATCGAAAGGGCTGGTTCGGCGCAGGTGGGCAATGTGCGCACCGCGGATGAAAATCTTGGACGGCACGCAGCCGATATTGACGCAGGTGCCACCGATGGTGCCGCGCTCGATCAGTGTTACTTGTGCGCCACTCTCTGCAGCCTTCAGCGCGGCTGCCATCGCCGCCCCACCGCTGCCGATCACCGCCAGCCTGAGCGAGGAGCCTCGATCCGGACCCGGTGCTTCCATGGTGGGCGTGTTCGTCACCGGGGCGCTCGTACCCAGGTATTGCCGTTGAGGCGCGACCACACGGTACTTGCTCGGCAGCGCGGCATTGAGCGATTCAACCGTCAACGTGGATTCGGCCCGGATATGCGCGGTATTTTCGGGATAGGCGACCGTCACCGCATGGAGACCGGCCACGCTCTTCAGCGCGTCTTCGACATGCGCGGCGCAGGCATCGCAGGTCATGCCAGACACGGACAAATGCATTTCTTTCATGAATATCTCGAAATAGTGACATGAAGCAAGTAGCCGCAAACGGACACTTCTTGGAGGAAACTTCGAAACCTTCCCTTGCACCGGAAAGCGACGTTCCAGCAACCATCGGGGCAACAAGAAATACCAACACAACCAGTGATGCCCCGATCACCGCTGCTCTTTGTGGCTCGGCATGCAGCAGGCTCGCTCCCGCTGCCGTTTCCATAGCGCATAGACCGTGATGCCGAGAAATACCACCAGGGCAGGCAGCAACACATAGTCCAGATAACCGGTGAGTGCCGACAGGCCGATGGCCCCCAGCAAGAGCACCAGAATCGGCGTGGCGCAGCACAACACCGCCAGCACTGAGCCGACCACACCCACCTGTATCAATGTTTTTGGATTCCCCACGTCCTATTTCCTTACCGTGGCTGGATAACCGGCATTGGCCGTAGCTGTGGTCAACTGCTGGACGCTGGTCTTGGCATCGTCAAAGGTAACGACCGCCTCGCGCTGCTCGAAAGCCACCGTGACGTTCTCGACGCCCCCTACTCGATCGAGCGCCTTCTTCACCGTGATCGGACAGGCCGGACAAGTCATCCCCGGCACGGACAGCGTGACGGTCCGGGTGGCGGCCCAGGCAGGGGCAGTCACGACGGCGAGTGCAAGAACGGCAACCAGCTTTTTCATGATGAACTCCAGATCAGTAGAACAAGGGAAGCACGTAGGGAAATCCGAGCGCGACCAGCACCAGCGCGGCCACGATCCAGAAGATGAGTTTGTAGGTGGTCCGAACCTGCGGTATCGCGCAGACCTCGCCCGGCTGGCAGGCGGTTGCCGGGCGAAAGATGCGTCGCCAGGCAAAGAACATCGCGACCAACGCCAGCCCGATGAACCACGGACGGTAGGGTTCCAGCACGGTCAGATTGCCGATCCATGCGCCAGAAAATCCGAGGGCCACCAGCAGCAGCGGCCCCAGGCAGCAGGTGGATGCCAGGATCGCGGCCAGGCCGCCGGCGACCAGTACGCCACTGGGTTTCTTTGGTGCAGACATAAGTGATTCCTTTTCCATTGCGACGATCCGGTTCACCGTACAGGGACAGCATAAGGACGTACCTAAGTACGTAGTCAAGCGTTCTATGCGGAGGTGTGTCCAGTGCCGTGACGCATGCCGTTGCGCGGTGGAGGGAACGCCGCCGTGATAACGGCTACGCCGGGATCTGGCCCTTTGTGCATCGCCACACGGTGCTAACCTGCCTGCGCAGTCCTGCATGGAATCAAGCGCGATGACGAACAGCCAGAAAGGCCTGACCATCGGCGCCTTTGCCAAGGCGGCTGGGGTCAATGTGGAGACGGTCCGGTTCTATCAACGACGAGGCCTGCTGTCCGAACCGGACAAACCTTACGGCGGCATCCGCCGTTACGACGAGACGGACGTCGCGCGCGTGCGGTTCGTGAAATCGGCTCAGCGACTCGGCTTCAGCCTGGACGAGATCGCCGAACTGTTGCAACTGGAGGACGGCACGCATTGCAGCGAAGCCAGTGTGCTGGCCGAACACAAACTCAAGGACGTGCGCGAGAAACTGGCGGACCTGAAGCGCATGGAACGGACCCTGTCCCAGCTGGTCCACGCCTGCCACAGCCAGTCTGGCCAAGTGTCCTGTCCGCTGATCGCGGCCCTGCGCTGAGGGGTTGTGATTTTTTCAACCTCTCAGGTCGGCCATGGCGAGGGCATGGCGAGGGCATGGATGCCCGAGTTGAGGCAACGCAGGGAGCGGTTGCCCGATGCCCGAGTTGAGGCAACGCAGGAGCGGTTGCCCGATGGCCGAACATGAAACAGTCACGCCAGTGACTGTTTCATGTGAGCGAGTCCGGGCGTGTACCGGTCGCGGTAGCCGAGGTGTACTACCGCGGCATCGGCAACAAGAACCTGTTGCGCCAACCGAGCCTGAAGACCATGCGTACCGACAAGACCGCGGCGGACCTGGCCGATACCGATCGCACCCCGCCTGCCCGCCCTGCCAAGGCCTCCACGCGCCGCCAGGCTGGCCAGACCGCCGGCGGCATCGTCATCAGCCATCCCGAGCGCGTGGTGTATCCCGACGACGGCATCACCAAGCAGCAGGTGGCCGATTACTACGCCAGCGTAATGAAGTGGTTCCTGCCCGGCGTAGCGGGCCGCCCGGTGTCGGTGATCCGTTGTCCGGAGGGCACGGCGAAAACCTGCTTCTTCCAGAAGCACATGATCCAGGGTCTGAAGCACGTCGGCAGCGCGAGGCTGAAGGAAGAGTCCGGCGCCCAGGCCAGCTACATCTACCTGCGCGACGCCGCTTCGGTGATCGAGCTGGTGCAGTTCGGCGTGCTGGAGTTCCATCCCTGGGGCGCGACCATCGAGCAGCCCGACCGTGCCGACCGCGTGGTGTTCGATCTCGACCCCGGCAACAACGTGGGCTGGGAGCGCGTGGTGGCCGCGGCACGGCTGGTGCATCGGCTGCTGTCGCAGCTCGGCCTGGAGTCGTTCCTGCGCACCACCGGCGGCAAGGGCCTGCACGTGGTGGTGCCGCTGAACCCCGGCTGCCCCTGGCCGCAGGTGAAGGACTTCGCGCGGGCGTTCGCCGACACACTGGCGCAGGCCCATCCGCTGGAGTTCGTCGCCACCGCCAGCAAGGCCCGCCGCAATGGCCTGATCTACGTGGATTACCTGCGCAACAGCCGTGGCGCGACCAGCGTGGCGTCGTACTCGCTGCGCGCGCGCCCCGGCGCGCCGGTCGCCATGCCGCTGCGTTGGGCCGAGCTGGGCAAGCTGAGAAGCGGCCGCGATTTCGACATCCGCTCCGCGCCCAGGCGCCTGGCGCGCTTGCGCACCGACCCGTGGGCGGGCGTGGACACGCTGCGCCAGAACCTCGACCAGGTAATCAAGAAGTTCGGCTGAAGCCGTTCCCGGGCCGTGCACTGCGCCATGCACCACGGCCCCGTACCAAGAGGAGTGGGGTCAATGGCGCGAACTCGGCCCGCAGGCGCGGGGCTCGCCACCTGGCATCCCTCCGCGCTGCTGCGCATGCCGCGCGAGGCGTGCCGGCGGCCAGCGGTTCGCAGGGCTGACACTAACGCGGAGCGTTCCCGCGCGGTTCTCCCGACCATCTGCGCCGGTGCAACGACGGGCGGCCGTTCAGTGAAAGTCCCGCGAGCGCGCATCCAGTGCACCCAGCAGCGGGGTGAGGTCCCGCAGTCGATGTGCGATCAGGTGACTGACGCCATCGACGTTTTCCCACTGCCCTTCCACCGCCAGCAACCGTGCCTGCAACAGCGCACGACGCTGGGCTTCGGCCACTTGCCGCCACACGATGACGTTGATCAGGCCATGCTCGTCCTCCAGCGTCACGAAGATGATGCCGCTGGCGGTTTGCGGCTGCTGTCGCGACGTCACCAGCCCGGCTACGCGCACGCGACTGTGGTGCGGTTGTCTGCGCAGCGTTTTTCCGTCCATGCAGTGCGCCGCGTTCAAGCGGGCGCGGATCTGCCGCAGTGGGTGCGCGCCCAGACTGAGACCGACGCGTGCGTAGTCCGCCAGCGTGTCCTCGGCCTGCGTGGGCAACGGCAAGGCCACGGCCCGCTCGCCCGGGCTTTCGCTGCCGAACAACGGCAACTGTGGCTCGACACCGGCCACCGCCCAGCGCGCGCGATGGCGATGACCGGCCAGTCCACGCAGGGCCGCTGCATCAGCCAGCAGTTCCTGATGGCGACGATCGAGACCGGCCCGCGAGCACAGATCGGTGACGTCAGCGAACGGTTGCCGTCCGCGCGCCGCCATCAGGCGAAGCGCGGCCGCTTCGGAGCATCCCCGCACCATGCGCAGGCCCAGCCGGATCGCGCGCGCATCGGCATGGCCGCGCGGGTCAGGTTCCAGCGTGCAATCCCAGTCGCTGAAACGTACGTCCACCGGCCGCACCGCGACGCGATGACGCCGCACGTCCTGCACGATCTGGCTCGGCCCGTAGAAACCCATCGGCTGCGCATTGAGCAGTGCGCAGGCGAACGCCGCCGGGTAATGGCACTTCAGCCAGCACGAGGCGTAGACCAGGTTGGCAAAACTGGCCGCGTGCGACTCGGGGAAACCGTAGGAACCGAAGCCCTTGATCTGCTCGAAGATGCGTGCAGCGAATGCCGCCGTGTAACCGTTCTTCAGCATGCCCCGCATCAGCTTGTCGCGATGCGGCTCCAGCCCGCCATGACGTTTCCATGCGGCCATCGAGCGGCGCAGCTTGTCGGCCTCGCCATCGGTGAAGTCGGCCGCCACGATGGCCAGCTTCATCACCTGTTCCTGGAACAGCGGTACGCCGAGCGTGCGTTCCAGCACGTCCTTGAACTGCGGTGACGGATAATCGACGACTTCTTCCTTGTTCCAGCGCCGCAGGTACGGATGCACCATGTCGCCCTGGATCGGGCCGGGGCGCACGATCGCCACCTGGATCACCAGGTCGTAGAAATTCGCCGGTCGATGTCGTGGCAGCATCGCCATCTGCGCGCGGCTTTCGATCTGGAACACGCCGACGGTGTCAGCACGCTGGATCATCTCGTAGGTGGCGCGGTCACCCGGCTCGATCGTCGCGATGGTTTTCGCCACGCCATGCCCGCTTTCCAGCAGGCCGAAGCATTTGCGCAGACAGGTCAGCATGCCCAGCGCCAGGCAATCGACCTTCAGCATGCGCATGTAATCCAGGTCGTCCTTCTCCCACTGGATCACCGTGCGGTCGGGCATCGCCGCATTTTCCACCGGCACCATTTCGCTCAGCGAGGTATCGGAGATCACGAAACCGCCGACGTGTTGCGACAGATGCCGCGGCATGCCCAGCAGTTCGTACGTGAGCTTCAGCACGCGGCGGATGATCGGGCTGTCCGGATCGAAACCCTGTTCGCGCAAGCGTTCGTCAGCCTTGCTGTCGCCCCAGCCGCGCGCAAAGACGTCGCTGAGCCGGTCGATCTGGTCCAGCGGCAGGCCGAGCGCCTTGGCCACGTCGCGCACCGCGCTGCGGCCGCGGTAGCAGATCACGGTGGCGGCCAGCGCCGCGCGCTCGCGCCCGTATTTCCCGTAGATGTACTGGATGACCTCCTCGCGCCGCTCGTGCTCGAAATCGACGTCGATGTCGGGTGGCTCGTCGCGGTCCTCGCTGATGAAGCGCGCCACCAGCAGGTGGTTCACCTCCGGGTCCACCTCGGTCACGCCCAGCGCGAAACACACGGCAGAATTGGCGGCCGAGCCGCGGCCCTGGCAGAGAATGCCTTCGCCACGTGCGAAGCGGACGATGTCGTGCACGGTGAGAAAAAAAGCTTCGTACTGCTTCGACGCGATCAGCGCCAGTTCGTCATCGATCAGCTTGCGCACCTTGGCGCTCGCGCCTTGCGGCCAGCGCCAGCGGATGCCCTCCTCCGCCAGCTGGCGCAGCCAGCTGGCGGGCGTGTGGCCATCCGGCACCAGTTCGGTCGGGTAGTCGTATTTCAGCTCGCCCATATGGAACGTGCAGCGTTCGGCGATGCGCACGCTCTCCTGCATCAGGGCTGCGGGATAGATCCCGGCCAGCACGTCGCGTCGGCGCAAATGCCGTTCGCCATTGCGGAAGATCAGCGCGCCCGCCTCGGCGATCGGCACGCGATGGCGGATCGCGGTGAGCGTGTGCTGCAAGGCCAGCCGGCGGCGCACGTGCATGTGTACGTCGCCGCTGGCCGCCAGCGGAAGGTCCAGTGCGTGGCCAAGCGCCTGCAGTTCGCACAGGCGCCCGACGTCGTCGGGGCCGCGATGCAGTTCCACCGCCAGCCATGCGCGGTCGCCAAACGTCGCGCGTATCCAGCGGCCGTGGGCGGTGTCCGCTTGCAGCCCGGGCATCCACAAGGCCAGCGTGCCCGGCATGCCGCTTTCCAGGTCCGCGCAGGTGAGCCGGTACGTGCCTTTCCCCGAAGCACGGCGCCCGCGCGTGATCAGCCGGCAGAGTTCGGCATAACCCTGCCGGTTCTCGCACAGCAGCACCAGCTTCGGGCCATCCTCGAGCTGGAATTCGGCACCCACGATCAGTTTCAGGCCGGTTTCGTTCGAGGCCTGGTATGCACGCACGATACCGGCGAGCGAACATTCGTCGGTGATCGCCAGCGCGCTGTAACCGCATGCCCTGGCACGCTCGAACAACTCAGCCGCGTTCGAGGCACCGCGACCGAAGGAGAAATCGGACAGGCAATGCAGTTCGGCGTAATCGCTCATGCGAGCCGGCTCATGCGAACCAGCCCTGCAGCATCCAGCCGCTTTGCTCGCCGGGCGGACAGAAGGCCCACGCCCGCTGGCCGAGCGAGGTCTCGATCACGTAGTAGTCGCGGCAGGCTTCGGCGCCATCCCACCAGCCGGTTTCCAGCCGCTCGGGGCCGGCCAGGATGCGCGGCGCCGCGCCGCGCAGGGGAAGCGGATGCGCCAGCAGCCAGGTGGGCCGCGGCGATGGCTCGTCGTGGACGCCGCCGCATTCGGCCACGGCCTGGGCGCGTTCGGGACGCGGATCGGTGGTGCTGCCCAACCGATAGACCGCCCGATCGCCAAGGCGCGCGCGCAGGCGTTCGCGCAGCTGCCCGATCGGCAATGCATTCGCCGGCCGTTCGTCGAACAGATCGCGCCCGGCGGGCACGAACGCCGGCAGCTCGCGCGCGATCAGGCGCAGCGCCAGCACCGGCTCGGGGAGCACGACGTGTTCCAGCCGGCCCCGTGCGAACTCGAACAGCATCGCGCCCTCGCGCTCCGGCGCCAGCAGCCCCACCGGCACATCGGTACAGCGTCCTTCGCGATGTTCCAGGCGCAGCAGGAAACGCTGCACGCCTCCATCGCGGCCGGCGAGATAGGCGGCAAGGTCATCGGCCATGCGTCGCACCGGAAAGATCAATGCCGACTGATTCTCCACTTCGTGGAGCAATTCGATGCGCAGGTCGAAGGTGTCCGGTGGACGATACAGCTCCAGTCCGGAGAGCCGGTCGCCGATCAGGCGATCCAGCGCATCCAGCAGTTCCGCGCCGAAGCGCCGGCGCAGACCATCCCGCGGCAGCGCCAGCACCTGTCCCAGGCTGCGGATGCCCATGCCGGGCAGCGCGGCGATGGCGTTCGCCGGCAAAAAGCTCTTCGCGAGCGGCACCCGCTGCAGGGCATGGCGCAGCGCATCGACAGACAGCACCGCCTGCCCGTCGGAGACCGTGGCCAACACATGCGCGGCGTGAGCCGTCGGTGCCGCGGCCAGCCGATGGCGAAATCCCAGCCCGGCGAAATCCGCCCGCAGCATCGCTTCAAGCTGCGGCCACGGCCCGAACAGGCTCATACTGCGGCTGACCTCCAGCACGATCGCGTGTGGCAGCAGGCTGACCTCGGAGCTGTACCGGTAGGCCACGGCCGCGAGAAAGCGGTGCCAGCGATCCACCGATTCGCGGTCGTACGGAATCGCCTCGAACTTCGACAGCAGCGCCTGGGCGGCGCTCAGCCGCTGCCCGACATGCAGGCCCGCCGCCTGTGCGGATTCATTGGCCGAAACGATCGTGCGGGCGTTGACCGGACCGTCGACGAGCACCAGCGGCCCCGTCGTGGGGCGCCGTCGAAGCATCCCATCCATGGCCAGATGCGGCAGGTTGATGCAGGTCCAGAGCATGTCCGGTCGCCATCAACCGGCAAGTCGCGCCAGCGGAACGGGCTGGGTGGGCACGGCCCCGCCGCGGCATTTGCGCACCCACAGCTGCGGCTGCGGCAAGGCTTCCAGTTCCAGGCGCAGCGCGGCCGGCGAGGCGTTGGAAAGATGGGAGCGATCACGGAACACGAAGGCGAGCGCCTGCCCGGTAGCCGCCGCCACCTGCAGACGACGCAAGGCGCGATCGTCGGCTTGCCGCGGCCATGCCAGCACGGCGGCACAGCTTCCCGAACGCAGGCATTGTTCGGTCGCCCAAAGCACGTCCTTTTCAGGGGCCTCGACGATGTCCACCTGGCGCATGTCGACGCCTTGCTGCTGCCAGCCAGCGACACACGGCGCATATGGCGGCGACACGATCACCACGTTGCGCCGGCTTCGGGTCAATCGCGCCAGCGTGGGCAGCACCAGGTGAAGTTCGCCCACGCCATCGGCGGGCAGCAGGATCTCGGACAGCGAGGCGTCGGGCCAGCCGCCCGCCGGCAGCACGGTATCGAGTGCGCGCCAGCCGGTGGGCTGGTCGCCGGCTGGGACCACGGCAGCACGGCCACGCCAGACCCGGCGTGCATCGAGCAAGGCGGAAAGTGGAACCACGGCGTTCATCAGCTGCCCCGCAGCAGGCCTGCATACAGGCCTTCAATCGCGAAGTCTTCGGTGGGGTCCACGTCGATCGGGCGGAAACCCGGGCTGTTGGGCAGCAGGCGAACCACGTCGCCTTTCCAGTACAGCCGCTTGATCGTGAAACGGTCGCCGCCCACGCGTGCGGCCACCACCTGGCCATGACGGGCCACCGGCGTGGCGTGCACCGCCACCAGGTCGCCATCGAGAATGCCTTCCTCGCGCATCGAATCGCCGACCACCTTCACCAGGTAGTCCGGCCGCAGCCGGAACAGCGAGCGGGATACACGCAGGCTGCGATCGACCCGTGACTCCGAAAACAGCGGTTCGCCGGCCGCGATGCGACCGATCAGCGGCAGCTCCATGGTGTCCGCATCCAGCGGATCGGGCTCGCGTACCAGCCGGATGCTGCGGGCGTGGTTGGGTTCGATGGTCAAGCGGCCTTTCGCTTCGAGCGACCGGATGTGCTTGAGCACCGCGCTGACGTTGCCGATGCCCAATGCCTCGCCGATTTCATCGAGCGTGGGTGACTGCCCATCGCGCTCGATCCGGGCGCGGATGAAGGCAAGGACGTTCAACTGGCGATTCGTGATCTGGATGGTCATGGTTCGCATAGTTTCACCTAAATAGGTGAAAATTGAGAGTAGAAAAATATTGCTGGGGAGGCTCTGATTTTGCTCGTCATCCAGCGAGGCGCTTTTCAACAGCCGGAGGCTGGTCAAGCTGGGATCCAGCGCCTCCAAACCGTTGAACGCAAAGGCGCTGGATGACCAGACCTTCGTCTGTTGAAAAGCGCTTCCTGCCTTCGCAGGGATGACAAGCAAGAAGTCGGTTAATCATACTTTTAATATATATATCAATACCTTGTAGTTTTAATCGCATCCAGTTTTGAAGACGAGGCGGACTCCAGCGTCCTCCCTCGGCATCTCAAGAAATGAGAGGACGGCTGATGCATTGCCCACCTTTCGCGCTTATGCGCCTGATGGCCGACCTGCGGGCACGCACGTGTTCTGTGAAGCCCGCGATCGCAAGAGAATCCGAAGCGCCTTCTTCTTCCGTCGTTTTCACCGGCTGCCTTGATAAGTGCGCGGGAACAGCCATCTTCCACCTGCATCCGAATCACGACAGGAGGCTCCGCATGCCCCGTTACACCAGGAATCCCGAGGTGTTGTCGCGGCTCAGCCCCGAGCAGTACCGGGTGACCCAGCAAAGCGGCACGGAGCGCCCCGGCACCGGCGAGTACCTGCACAACCGGGAGCCGGGCATCTACGTCGACATCGTGTCGGGCGAGCCGCTGTTCGCCTCGACCGACAAATTCGAATCGCCTTGTGGCTGGCCGAGCTTCACCCGGCTGATCGAGCCGGCCCACGTCCACGAACTGCGCGATACCTCGCACGGCATGATCCGCACCGAGGTGCGCTCGGTGCACGGCGACAGCCACCTCGGCCACGTTTTTCCCGATGGCCCGGCCGATCGCGGCGGCCTGCGCTACTGCATCAACTCGGCCTCGCTGCGCTTCGTCCCCCGCGACGACATGGCGGCCGAAGGCTACGGCGACTACCTGGACCAGGTGGAGCAGACGCGATGAGCACCGAGCGCGCAGTGCTCGCCGGCGGTTGCTTCTGGGGCATGCAGGACCTGCTCCGCCGCCTGGACGGCGTGGTTTCGACACGAGTCGGCTACAGCGGCGGCGAGGTGCCGAATGCGACCTACCGCCACCATGGCAGCCATGCCGAGGCGATCGAGATCGTGTTCGATCCGGCGCGCATCGGCTATCGCACGTTGCTGGAATTCTTCTTCCAGATCCACGACCCGTCCACGCCGAACCGGCAGGGCAACGACCGCGGCAGTTCCTATCGCTCGGCGATCTTCTATACGTCCGAGGAGCAGAAGCGGATCGCCGAGGACACCATCGCCGACGTGGATGCCTCGGGCCTGTGGCCCGGCAAGGTGGCGACGGAAGTGGCGCCGGCCGGCGATTTCTGGGAAGCCGAACCCGAGCACCAGGATTACCTGGAGCACTACCCCGACGGCTATACCTGCCATTTCATCCGGCCGGGCTGGAAACTGCCGCACCGCCACGCGGTCGGCTGACCCGGACATCAACGCCCGAAGATGATTTCCTTGCCTTCGTGGTCGCGGTCCCAGCCGCGCAGCTGGTCGCGGATATGGGCGATGCGCTGGCGACCAAGCGCGTTGCGTTCCTCGTCCAGCACCTGACCGTCCAGCAGTTCGGCCAGGCGCTGCGCGGTGGGCAGCATCGCGTCCCACGCGTCCAGCGCCGGCAACGGCGCCGGCAGGGTCATGAAGAAGCTCACCCCCGGCGTGCGCAAGGCATCCAGCCGGGCCAGGTCGAAATTGCCGGGCTTGAGCATGTTGGCGACGCTGAAGATCGGCCCCAGCTCGCGCTTGCCGTCGACCAGGCGGTGGTAGATGCCCATGTCGCCGAATTCCAGGCCGGCCTTCTCGGCGGCCACGACCAGGTCCGGGCCGTGGAAGCGCCCGTTGTCGCGGGCCACCACGAACAAGGTGACGATGCGCTCCACCGGCAGTTGCGCCGGGCGCCGGCCAAGCTCGGAACGCGGCGGCGCAACGGCGGCTGGCGCGGCAACGGGCGCCTGCGCCGGTAAAGCAGGCTCCTCCGCCGCAGGCAAGGCGTCCGGTGCCGCCGGTTCGCCGGAGCTGGGCGCGCGCAGGGCGTCGATGATCGAGGCGACATGGTCGGCCAGCTTGGGCTGCTGCCTGGATCTGGCCTTGGGTGCGGCGGGCATGGGCGCCTTGGCGCGCTCGCCGGACAGTGTGGCGCCCAGCCGCTCGAGTTCCTCGCGCAGGCCGACGTCGAGCTCGCCCTGCTGCGGCTGCGTATCGCCGATGAAGGGTTCGCCTGCGCCCGGTTCGCTCCCCGGCCCGCCCAGGGTGGGTTCACGACGCTCGCCGGCGTGTGGCTCCGGCATCGCCCTGCGCCTGCCCTGCTCCTTCTTCGGCTGGCCGAACAGCCAGATCAGCGCCAGCACGATCACCCCAACGATCAGCATCGGGATGCCGACGGCAGGGTTCCAGGCGAAGGCGAGCACGGGTTGCAACGTCATCATCAGGTCCTCAGGCAGCTCCCGCCAGTTTAGCCGCTTCGGCCAGGTCTACCTGCACCAGGCGCGACACGCCGGGCTCGCGCATGGTCACGCCGCACAGCTGGCTGGCTGCTTCCATGGTGGCCTTGTTGTGGCTGACGAAGATGAACTGCACCTTCTCGCTCATCTCGCGCACCATGTTGGAGAAGCGGCCCACGTTGGCCTCGTCCAGCGGCGCGTCCACCTCGTCGAGCAGGCAGAACGGCGCGGGATTGAGGTTGAAGATGGCGAACACCAGCGACACCGCGGTGAGCGCCTTCTCGCCGCCGGAGAGCAGCGAGATGTTGGAGGGCCGCTTGCCCGGCGGCCGCGCCATAATCGACACGCCGGTGTTGAGCAGATCGTCGCCGGTCAGCTCCAGGTAGGCGTGACCGCCGCCGAACAGGCGCGGGAACAGCTCCTGCACGCCGGCGTTGACCTTGTCGAAGGTTTCCTTGAAGCGCTGGCGGGTCTCGCGATCGATCTTCTTGATGGCGTTTTCCAGCGTCTCCATCGCGCTGGTGAGGTCGGCCAGCTGGTTGTCCAGATAGGTCTTGCGTTCGCTCTGCTCGGCGTGTTCCTGGATCGCCGCCAGATTCACCGGCTCCAGCCGCGCGATCTTCTGGCCGAGGTCGCCGAGTTGCGCGCGCCACTGCTCCGCGTCGATGTCCGCGGCCAGTTCGGTCAGCAGGGTCTCCAGTTCGAGGCCGGAAGCGTTGATCGCCGCGGCCAGCTGTTCGGCGCGCAGCTGCAGCGCCTGGGCGGCGAGGCGCTTCTCGGACAGCCCCTCGCGCAGGCTGGCCAGGCCCTGTTCGGCCAGGTGGCGCTGCTGTTCGAGCTTGCGGAATTCGAGGTCGCAGTCTTCCAGCGCGCGGCGTGCCTCGACCAGTTGCTTGTCGACTAGCAGGCGCTGGTCCAGATAGGCTTGCCGTTCGGCTTCGAGTTCGGCGATCGGGTCGGAGCCGGCGGCGAGCTGTTCGCTGATCTCGTCGCGGCGCGCCTCGATCTGGCGCAACTGGGCGTCCATGCGGCCCAGCGCCTGCTCCAGCGAGCCCAGCGAGGATCGCTTCGACTCCAGCGCCAGGGCCAGCGCATGTGACTGCTCGGCAGCCTCGCGCGCGTTCATGCGCGCCTCTTCGCGCGCTTCGAGCAGCGTGCGCCGCTCGTTCTCCAGTTCGCGGCGCTGGTCTTCCTGGTCGCCCATCAGGCCGACCGATTCATCCAGCCGCGCGCGCGCCTCGCGGGTTTGACCCTGCAGTTCGTCGAGCTGGGCCGCTAGACCATCCAGTTCGCCGCTGACTTTCTCGGCGCGGGCGCGGGCGGTTTCCAGCTTGCCGCGGTGGCTCTGCAGCTGGCCGGCCAGCTCGGACTGGCGGCGATGCGCGTTGTACAGCTCGCGCTGCGCGTCGTCGCGGGCGCGCTCGGCCTCGAACTTGCTGATGCGCAGTGCGTCGAGCCGTTCGCTGGATGTTTCCAGCTGCGCTTCCAGTGCGGCGATCTGTTCGGCCAGCAGGCGCAACTCGCGCTCGCGCGCCAGCACGCCGACCTGGCTGCCCTGCGCGCGGCGCACGCGCGCCCAGCCCGGCCCCAGCCATTCGCCGCTGCGCGTGATCACCGACTGGTACGGCGCCAGCGCGGACAACGAGGCCACCTGCTGGTGCGCGTCGCCCAGCGACTCGGCGGTGAGCACGTGGCCGAGGATGGTCAGTGCCGCCGCCGGACCGCGCACATGGGCGGCCAGCGTACCGGCGGTGTGGGCGCCGCCGTCGGCGGCGTCGAGCAGCGCCACGTCGGCGTTCTCCAGCGCCTCGAATTCGGCGGCCAGCTCGTGCGAACCATCCACCAGCACGCTGTCGAGGAAGCCGCTCAAGGCGGTTTCGACGGCGGGTTCCCAGCCGTTTTCGACTTGCAGCGATTCACCGAGGCGGTGTGACTTGTTCAGTCCGAGGCGAGCCAGCCAGCCGCTGGCGGCGTTTTCTTCCTGGCCCAGTGCGGCGTGTTGCAGCGCCTCCAACGAGGCTTGTCGGCCGCGCGCAGCCTGCAGCTGCTGGCGCGCCTCGTTCAGCGCCGACTGCACCTGGCGCTCTTCCTCCAGCAGCTTCTCGTGGCCGCCCTTGTGCTGGTCGAGCAGGCTGCCCAGCGTCTCGACGCGTTCGCGCTGGGTCTCGTGCTCGTCGACCAGTTGCTGGCCGGCGGCGTCCAGCGCGGCCACGTCGGTGGCCTTCTGCTCGGCTTCCAGCGCCTCGCGCCGGCGCGACAGGTCGATCGCCTGGCGGTCGAGATAGTTGAGCTTGGTGCGCTCCACCTCGGCTGCGCGGTTGGATTCGCCGGCGTTGCGGGTGTGGCTGTCCCAGCGCTGCTGCCAGTCGGCCAGCTTCGCCTCGGTGCTGCGCTGGGCTTCGGCGGTGTCGTCCTGCAGCTGCTGCAGGGCTTCGAGTTTCGGCTCGCCTTCGGCCAGCGCCAGGCGCAGCGCCTCGACCTGATCACGATCGGTGGCGATGTGCGCGGCCAGCTCGGCATGCTCGCGCTCGGCGTCGCCGTGGGCGCGCTGCAGGCGCTCGGCGGTCTCCTTGTTGTAGCGCACCTGCTGCTCGACCCGGGCGATCTCGGCGCCGACCTTGTACACCTCGGCCTGCACCGCGTTCAGGTGTTCGCTGGCGTCGGTGTGGCGTTCGCGCACGCTTTCCAGCTGCGCCTCGATCTGGCGCTGGCCGGCCAGCTGCTTCTCGATCTCGATCTCGGCGGCGGAGAGCACTTCGCCCTCGCCGTCATGCTGGCTCTTCAGGCCGCGGTATTCCAGCGCGCGCAGTTCGGCTTCCTTGCGCGTCTGTTCTTCCTTCAGCGCCTTCCAGCGCTCGGCCGCGCGGGCCTGGCGGTGCAGGTGTTCGAGCTGCTTGTCCACCTCGTCGCGCACGTCCTTCACGCGGTCGAGGTTCTCGCGGGTGGCCTTGATGCGGCTCTCAGTTTCCTTGCGCCGTTCCTTGTACTTGGAGATGCCGGCGGCTTCCTCCAGGTGCGTGCGCAGTTCCTCCGGGTGCGCCTCGATGATCTGGCTGATCATGCCCTGCTCGATGATCGAGTAGCTGCGCGGGCCGAGGCCGGTGCCGAGGAACAGGTCGGTGATGTCGCGCCGGCGGCAGCGCGCGCCATTGAGGAAATAGGCGGACTGGCCGTCGCGGGTGACCTGGCGCTTCACCGAGATCTCGGCGTACTGGCCGTACTCGCCCTGGATCGAACCGTCGGCGTTGTCGAAGATCAACTCGACCGTGGCCTGCCCCACTGGCTTGCGCGTATTCGAGCCGGAAAAGATCACGTCGGTCAGCGAATCGCCGCGCAGGCGGCTGGCCGCGCTCTCGCCCATCACCCAGCGGATCGCGTCGATGATGTTGGATTTGCCGCAACCGTTCGGGCCGACCACGCCGATCATGTTGCTCGGCAGGTGCAGGGTGGTGGGGTCCACGAAGGACTTGAAACCGGCGAGTTTGATCGTGGTCAGGCGCATGCGGTCGTCAATGGGTCATCGGTAGTGCCCGCGCAGTCGGGCGACAAGGCACTGTGCCAAACGCGGGACGGCGCTGCAATGCGTTTCCGCGTGAAGTAACAGCTGAAGAGTTCTATATAACTCGTTGTTTCAAAATTACTTGTTTTTCGCATCGATCGACAAGGCGTGGATTCCGTTGTCCATCAACCCGTCCAGCGCCGCATAAACCAGGCGGTGGCGGCGGATCGGCAACAGCCCGGCGAACGCGGGGCTGACAATACGCACGTGGAAATGGCCCTTGCCCTCGCCGGCATGTCCGACATGCAGGTGGCCTTCGTCGACGATTTCCAGTTCGGTGGGTGCCAGTGCCTGGATCAGGCGCTGGCGGATTTGTTCGATCATCGCCTCGCTCACGCCGGCAAGGCCTTGCGGAATGGCTTGATCTGCACCTGGGCATAGACGCCGGCCGCCACATAGGGGTCGGCATCGGCCCAGGCGCGGGCCTCGGCCAGCGACGGGAACTCGGCGAGGATCAGGCTGCCGCTGAAACCGGCCGGGCCCGGATCTTCGGACTCGATCGCCGGGAACGCGCCGGCAACGAACAACCGCCCCTCGTCCAGCAGCGCCTGCAAGCGCGCGATATGCGCCGGACGCGCGCCCTTGCGCTTCTCCAGCGAATCGGCAACGTCCGTTCCGAGGATGGCAAACCACATGATGCGGGCTCCGGGTTTCGGCGAAACCGCAAGTTTAACTCACGCCGCCGCTCAGGCGTTCCGCGCGGCCGCAGCCAGCTGCGCCGTGTCGACGCGCACGAAGATCGAGTCGCCCAGCGCGGTCATCACCTCGCCGGCGTAGACCTCGCACAGCACGCGGGTCTTGCGCCCGACCTCGCCCTCCACGCGTGCCTTCAGCGTCAGCGGCACGTCCATCGGGGTGGGCTTGAGGAACCTGATGCCGAGATTGCCGGTGACGCAGTCGATGCGCGGCTTGCTGTCCGGCGCGCGATGCTCGGCGCGGTAGTGGTAGGCCATCGCGGTCCAGTTGGAATGACAATCCACCAGCATGGCGATCAGGCCACCGTAGACAAGCCCCGGCCAGCCGTGGAAATCGGCGCCCGGCAGATGGGTGCTCACCACGTGCACGCCGTCCTCGTGCCAGTGGCTCTTGATGTGCAGGCCATGCGGATGGGCGCTGCCGCAGCCGTAGCAGACTCCGTCGGGTGCGGCCAGGTCCTGCAGCGCGGGCGTGTCGAAGCTCACGCTTCCGGCCGCATGTACGGGAACAGCAGCACGTCGCGGATCGAGGACGAGCCGGTCAGCAGCATCACCAGCCGGTCGATGCCGATGCCCAAGCCGCCGGTGGGCGGCAGGCCCACTTCCAGCGCGCGGATGTAGTCGGCGTCGAAGTGCATCGCCTCGTCGTCGCCGGCGTCCTTGGCGTCGACCTGGGCCTGGAAGCGTGCCGCCTGGTCCTCGGGGTCGTTCAACTCGGAGAAACCATTGGCGATCTCCTTGCCGCCGACGAACAGCTCGAAGCGGTCGGTGATGCCCTTGTCGGTATCGTTCTCGCGCGCCAGCGGCGACACTTCCACCGGGTGCTGGATGATGAAGGTGGGCTGGATCAGGGTGTGTTCCACCGTCTTCTCGAAGATCTCCAGCAGCAGCTTGCCCCAGCCGTAGCCGTCCTTGACCTGCACGCCGAGCCGCTTGGCGTGCGCGGCCATCGCCGCGCGGTCGCGCAGCTCCTCGCGTCGGATCTCCGGGTTGTGCTCCAGCACGGCGTCTTCCATGCGCCAGCGGCGGAACACCGGACCGACGTCGATCGCGGCGCCGTCCCATTCCAGTTGCGTGGTGCCGAGCACGACCTGCGCGGTGTCACGGATCACGCTCTCGGTGAGGTCCATGATCTCGTGGTAGGTGGCGTAAGCCTGGTACAGCTCCAGCATGGTGAACTCGGGGTTGTGCCGGGTGGACACGCCCTCGTTGCGGAAGTTGCGGTTGATCTCGTAGACGCGGTCGAAGCCGCCGACCACCAGTCGCTTCAGGTACAGCTCCGGCGCCACGCGCAGGTACAGGTCCAGGTCCAGCGCGTTGTGGTGGGTGACGAACGGCTTGGCGGTGGCGCCGCCGGGAATGATGTGCATCATCGGCGTCTCCACTTCCATGAAGCGGCGTGCCGGGGCCTCCAGCCACTGGCGCATGTAGCCGATGATCTTCGAGCGCAGCATGAAGGTGCGCCGCGCTTCCTCGGTGACGATCAGGTCGACGTAACGCTGGCGGTAGCGCTGCTCCACGTCGGCCATGCCATGGTGCTTGTCCGGCAGCGGGCGCAGGCTCTTGGTCAGCAGGCGCAGCTGGTCGACCCGCACCGAGAGCTCGCCGGTCTTGGTGCGCATCAGCGTGCCTTCGGCACCCACGATGTCGCCCATATCCCAGCCCTTGAACGCTTCGTAGACCGCCTCGCCCACCGTGCCTTGGTGGATGAACAGCTGGATGCGTCCGCTGAAATCCTGCAGCTGCACGAAGCTGACCTTGCCCTGCACGCGCTTGAGCACGATGCGCCCGGCCATCTTCACCCGGCGCGCGGCAGCCTCGACCGCCTCGGCTGTGTGCACGTTCTTGTCAGCGAACTCGGCCTGCAGGTCACCGGCGAAGCTGTCGACCTTGAAGTCGTTCGGGAACGCGATGCCCTGCCCGCGCAACGCCTTGAGTTTTTCGCGGCGCTCGGCGATCAGCTTGTTCTCATCGGCGGCAGGCAGGGTATCGGTGACTTCGCTCATGGGGCTTCCGTGGTGACCGGCGCACGCGGGCCGGCCGGCACATGTGTCGTGGTGGAGGGAGTATCGGGGCAATCAATCGCCCTTGTTGAACACTTTTTTGGTGGCGCCCTTGGTAGCCTCCCAGCCTTCCTTCGCGCCATGACCGATGGCGATGCCGGCGTCCCTGGCGCCATGGCCGACCGCGATGCCCGCCTTCTTCGCGCCGTGGCCGATGCCGGTGCCGGCTTCCTTGGCGCCATGGCCGACCTTCTTGGCAACGTGCTTGGTGGCATGGCCCACATCGCGGGCGCCGTTGGCGACGCCGTGGCCCACGTCCTTCGCATCCTGCTTGATGCCCTGGCCGGCGCCGCCTTGCGTCGACTGCGCAGCCACGCCGAAGGCGGCTAGTGCGGTGCAGGCAAACACGATGATGCAGATCTTCTTGCCGTTCATGCAGGTCACCTCGTCAATGATCGGAACTTACGCGTCGATGCGCTTGGCGCCGGCCTCGATGCCGGATTTCAGGCTCGCCTCGATGAACTCGTCGAGGTCGCCGTCGAGCACTTTCTGGGTGTCGGAACGCTCGATGCCGGTGCGCAGGTCCTTGATGCGGCTCTGGTCCAGCACGTAGTTGCGGATCTGGCTGCCCCAGCCGATGTCGGACTTGGTGGCTTCCAGCGCATCCCTCTCGGCGTTGCGCTTCTGCACTTCCAGTTCATACAGCTTGGCGGCCAGCATCTTCATCGCGCGGTCGCGGTTCGCATGCTGGCTGCGCTCAGTCTGGCACGCCACCACCGTGTTGGTGGGAATGTGCGTGATACGCACCGCCGACTCGGTCTTGTTGACGTGCTGGCCGCCGGCGCCCGACGAACGGTACACGTCGGTCTTCAGGTCGGCCGGGTTGATGTCGATCTCGATACTGTCGTCCACTTCCGGCGAGACGAACACCGAGGTGAAACTGGTATGGCGGCGGTTGTCCGAATCGAACGGACTCTTGCGCACCAGCCGGTGCACGCCGATCTCGGTCTTCAGCCAGCCATAGGCGTAGTCGCCCTCGACGCGGAACGTGGCGGACTTGATGCCGGCCACCTCGCCGCCGCTGACTTCCATCAGCTCGACCTTCCAGCCGCGGTGCTCGCACCAGCGCAGGTACATGCGCAGCAGCATTTCGGCCCAATCCTGCGCCTCGGTGCCGCCGGCACCGGCCTGGATGTCGACGAACGCGTTCATCGCATCCATCTTGCCGGAGAACATGCGCTGGAACTCCAGTTTGCCGACCTGCGATTCCAGCTTGGTCAGGTCGTCGATCACCGATTGCGCGGTCTCGTCGTCGCTGTCGGCGATGGCCATCTCCAGCAAGTCACCGGCGTCATTCAGGCCGGCGGTCAGCGTGTCGATGCCGTGGACGATGGTGTGCAGGCGGGCGCGCTCGCGGCCCAGTTCCTGCGCGTTGGCCGGGTCGTCCCACACGGTGGGGCTTTCCAGTTCACGGGTTACTTCTTCCAGACGTTCGCTTTTCGTAGCGTAGTCAAAGATACCCCCTAAGCGACTCGACCCGACCGCGAAGGTCGGCGATCTGCGCATGGATGGGATTGGTCTCGATCATGGCGAAATCATTGTGGGAGGCAAGCGCACAAGAATAACAGACCCGTTTGCCGCAGGCGCCCTCGCATTGTAGGGCGGGCACTGCCCGCCGATCCTGGTCATGACCCGTCAAAAGCGGGCGGGCAGTGCCCGCCCTACGACCAGCCGGCCAAATTCACGCCAGCGCCTGGGCGTGGACGCCTCTCACCGCCCGCCCGGACGGATCGGCCGCGTTGGCGAACGCCGGGTCCCACGCCAGCGCCGCCGGCGAGGAACAGGCGATCGACTTGCCGCCAGGCACGGTGGCCGCGCAGGCTTCGCCGGGGAAATGCCGTTCGAAGATGCGCCGGTAGAAATACGCCTCCTTGGTCGCCGGCGTGTTGAACGGGTAGCGTGCCGCCGCCGCAGCGAACTCGCGGTCGCTGACCGCCTGCTCCGCATGTGCCTTCAGCCCGTCGATCCAGCCATAGCCCACGCCGTCGCTGAACTGCTCCTTCTGCCGCCACAGGATTTCCTTCGGCAAGGCGCCGTCGAACGCCTCGCGCAACACGTGCTTCTCGATCTTGCCGTTGCCGGCCATCTTGCGCGCGGCATCCAGCCCCATCGCCACGTCGATGAATTCCAGGTCGAGGAACGGCACCCGCGCCTCCACGCCCCAGGCCATCATCGCCTTGTTCGCGCGCAGGCAGTCGTAGCTGTGCAGCGCGTCGAGCTTGCGCACGGTTTCCTCGTGGAAGGCCTCCGCCGAGGGCGCCTTGTGGAAGTACAGGTAGCCGCCGAAGATCTCGTCGCTGCCTTCGCCGGACAGCACCATCTTCACCCCCATTGCCTTGATCCGCCGCGCCAGCAGGTACATCGGCGTGGCGGCGCGGATGGTGGTGACGTCGTAGGTCTCGATGTGGCGGATCACTTCCGGCAGCGCGTCGAGCCCCTCCCAGAAGGTATAGACGAAGCCGTGGTGTACGGTGCCCAGCGCATCGGCGGCGACCTGCGCGGCGGCCAGGTCGGGCGAGCCTTCCAGTCCGATCGCGAACGAATGCAGACGCGGCCACCAGGCCTCGCTGCGGTCGTCGTCCTCGACTCGTTCGCGCGCGAACTGCGCGGCGCAGGCAGCGACCAGCGAGGAATCCAGCCCGCCCGAAAGCAGCACGCCGTAAGGCACGTCGGTCATCAGCTGGCGATGCACCGCCTGCTCGAACGCCTTGCGCAAGGCCGGTGCCGCCACGTCATGGCCGCGCGTGGCGGCGTAGTCGCGCCAAGGCTTGTCGTAATAACGCTGCAATTCGCCGCTGACGCTGTCGTACACATGGCCGGGCGGAAACGGCGCCACGTCCGCGCAGACGCCGACCAGCGCTTTCATCTCCGACGCCACGCACAGGCGGCCCTGTGCATCGTGCCCCCAGTACAGCGGGCAGACGCCGATCGGGTCGCGCGCAATCAGGTAACGCTGCGCCGCGCCGTCCCACAGCGCAAACGCGAAGATGCCGTTGAGCCGGCCGACGAAATCGCTGCCCTGCTCGCGGTACAGCGCGTTGATCACCTCGCAGTCCGAGCCGGTGGTGAAGTCGTAGCCCAGTCCGGATGCCAACTCGCGGTGGTTGTAGATCTCGCCGTTCACCGCCAGCGCCAGCGCGCCGTCACGCGAACGCAGCGGCTGCGCGCCGCTGGCGGGGTCGACGATGGCCAGCCGCTCGTGCACCAGGATCACCCCGGCATCGACGAATACCCCGCTCCAATCCGGCCCGCGATGGCGCTGGCGCTGCGACAGCTCCAGCGCCTGCCGGCGCAGCGCCGCCAGGTCGTCGCCCGGCTGCAGATCGAACATTCCGAAAATCGAACACATAGTGAAGTTCCTCAGTTACTGGTGGTGAATACCGCTTTTGTGAAGAGTCGGCCATGGCTGGCCAGGTGTTGCTCTTGCGCGGATGGAACCGCGCACAAAGTTGAAACATCGGCCATGGATGGCCGGTTTTTGCGCTTGCGCGGATGGATTCGCGCACAAAAAAAGGCCCGCACTGGGCGGGCCTTTTCGCGTATTCGATGAAACTTGCAGCTACGCGCGGGCCCGCCAACGGTTGGCGTTATTGTTCGCGCGATTATTGTTGTTGCCGGCCGGCACGAAGCCCCGCGCGGAAGGCGCGGTAAGGTTCAGATGGCTGGCAGCGACGGAATGCATGGGCCAACTTGAACAGATTCCGCGGCGTCTGGCAAGTGCGGGTGCGATCCAATCACTGTAGGAGCCCGCTCGCGGGCGATGCTTTGGCTTTTGCGAATCCCGGCTCTCAACAGACGAACGTCTGGTCATCCCGAGCCTGGTCCCAGAGCATCGCCCGCCAGCGGGCTCCCGCCAAGGGCGAGTTCAAGGGACCGTGACCCAGCGGGTGGCTTCCTCGATCTCCGCGCCATGGAACAGGCGAAACTGCGCCGGGATGGCGAAGCTGAAGGCGACCGCCGTACCGCGCAGCCACGGCACGTCGGTGACCAGCGCGATGCGGTCCCAACCGCTGAAATGGCGCATGCCCAGCTTAGCGTCATCCCATAGGGCGCCCGGGTCGAAGCCGGTGAAATCGTCGGCGGTGACATACAGCATGCGCAGCTTGCGGTTGAGCGCGAACGCCGCTTCGACATCCGGCACGATGACCTTCTCGTAATCTTCCGTCGTCACCTGACTGTGGGCACGGAAGCCGAGCGTGCCGGGTGGCAATCCTTCGATCAGGGCGATCACTGGCGTTCTCCATGAGCGGGGTGAGCCCAGTCTGGCCCCGACCGCGTGAAAAACGTGCAAGCGGAATCAGGCCGGCTCGATGTGCCGCAGCAGCAGGCGCGGGCTTTCGCGGCCCTGCCAGTCGTTGATGGTCAACTCATAGGCCGCGCGCAGCCGGGGTGGCGGCGGCTGCCCGTGGTATGCGTTGAACATCACCGCATCGTGCACGGCGCCGTCGCGCGGATCGCGCAGTTGCAGGCGCAGGTGACGTTCGCCCATCAGCTTCCAGCCGGCACAGTCGAACAGGTTGTCGAACAGCGGCTCGGGGAAGGCCTGGCCCCACGGCCCGGCTTCACGCAATTGCCGGGCCAGCGCCAGCGTGGCGGCGCCGGGCGGCAGTTCGCCGTCAGTATAGAGCACGGCCTGCAGGCGTTCGGGCTCGATCAGCTCGCGCGCGATCGCGTCGAAGGCGGCGGCGAAGCGCGGGTAGTCGTCGGCCTTCAGGCTTAGCCCCGCGGCCATCGCATGGCCGCCGAAGCGCTCGATCAGGCCAGGCTGGCGCGCGTCGATCGCGGCCAGTGCGTCGCGGATGTGGAACCCGGGGATCGACCGCGCCGAGCCACGCAGTTGGGTGTTACCTGTGCGCACTTCCTGTGCGCCAGAATCAAAAGGCGGCGATCCCTCGCCGCACTCTTCAATGCCTGCGGGCGCGAACGCGATCACCGGGCGGTGCAGCCGCTCCTTCAGCTTGGAGGCGACCAGACCAACCACGCCGGCGTGCCACGACGGCTCGAACAGGGCCACGCCCACCGCGTCCGTGTGGCCGAGGCTGGCGGCCATCAGCTCGGCCTCGGCCACCATCGACGCCTGCAGATCGCGCCGCTCGCGGTTGATCGCATCGAGCTGTTCGGCATGGCGGCGCGCCTGCGCGGCATCATCGGTGAGCAGGCAGGCCACACCGAGGCGCATGTCTTCCAGGCGCCCCGCCGCATTCAGCCGCGGCCCCACGGTGAAGGCCAGGTCGGTGGAGCACAGCGTGGCCAGGCTGCGCTTGCCTACCTCGACCAGCGCGGCGATGCCGGCGCAGGCACGGCCGCTGCGCATGCGTTGCAGACCGGCCTCGACCAGCACGCGGTTGTTGAAATCCAGCGGCACCAGGTCGGCCACCGTACCCAGAGCCACCAGGTCAAGCAGCGGCGACAGATCGGGTTTCGCCGCGCCGAACGCGCCCTGCCCGTGCAACTTCGCACGCAGCGCCAGCAGCAGGTAGAACATTACCCCCACGCCAGCCAGGTTTTTCATGCGTGCGTCCTGCACGCGAGAGTCAAAAAGCGGGCTTCCCTGCCCGCATTTCTCAGGACCTACGTTGGGGTTCACGAGCGCGTCGCAAGCCGGCAACTGTTCGCCCGGCAGGTGGTGGTCGGTGACGATGACCTTGATGCCGCGCGCCTGCGCCGCCGCCACGCCGGCGACGCTGGCCACGCCGTTGTCGACGGTGACGATCAGCTGCGGCGTAGGCTGCAGCGAGGCGACGAAGGCCGGGCTCAGACCGTAACCATGCGCAAAGCGATTGGGGATTGCGTAATCCACCCGCCGCGCCCCGAGCAGGCGCAGCCCGCGCACCGCCACCGCGGTACCGGTGGCGCCGTCGCAGTCGTAGTCGCCGGCGATCAGGATGGCCCAGTCGTCGCGGATCGCCTCAACCAGCAGCTCGACCGCCTGCGCCATGCCGCCCAGCAACTGCGGCGACAGCATCCGCGCCAGCCGGTGCTCGGCCTGGCCGGGTTCCAGCACGCCGCGTGCGGCGTAGATCCGCTGCAGCACCGGGTGCACCGAATCCGGCCAGCCACGCGGCGCGCCCTTGCTCTCGCGCCGGCGCAGTTGCAGCACGCTCAACGCCCTGCCCCGCGCCAGAGGCGCCAGCGGTGCCGGGGTTTGTGCAGCCAGCGTTCGCCGCCGGCGAAATGCAGCACGACGGACTGGCGTTCGAGCAGCGGCAGCAGTGCCGGCCACCAGTGCGTGGCAATCTCCTGCGGCGGCAGGTCCTGCAGGTCGATCAGCCAACCGGCCCCGCCGCCGGCGATCGCCTCGGCCGCGCGCGACTGCTGGGCAATGCCGGCACGTGCGGCCAGCGCGCGCAGCAGCAGGTCATCGCTGACCACGCCCGCCAGCTCGCTGGTCGCGGGCGGCGGCAGGCGCCCGCCACCCCACAACCACAGGCTGTTGACCGGCGACTGGCCGCGCGCCTGCCGCGCGGCGTTCCGCGGATGCTGGTGCAACAGAACCTGGATGTCGTTGAGCAGCACGCGCCAGCGGCGTCCTTCCGGACCTTGCGGCAGGTGCTGTGCGAGGTCTTCGCCCAGCGCCTGCTCGGGCGCGGCGAGGCCGGGCAGCGGGGTATCGGCCAGCAGGCGCAGGTGCCAGTGGTCCGGCGTGGAAAGCTCCAACTGCATGCCGGCCTCGTCGAACACCGGCCGCAGCGGCTCGGCCAGCACACGTGCTTCATCCATGTCCAGACCCATGCGGCCGCAGGCGAGCAGGCGCACGCCGTTCATGTCCGGCTGTATCCATGCTGGATCGGCCGCCAGCCAGACCTCGCCATCCGCATCGCCGGCAAGGAACTCGCGGGTGATCGCCGCGGCCGGCACGCTCGCGTCGACGCCGGAAAAATATTCGCCCAGGCCGCCGAGGTAGCCAATGCCGCCGTCCGGCAGTCGGTCGGCTCGGGGCAACCATGCACGCAGCGGATGCGCCGGCTCGACGTGCGCCAAAGAGGGCAGCCACAGTTGCAGCGATCGCTCCGACTTGGACATTTCTTCAGGCTTCCAGTTGTTCGACCAATGCCAGCCACTCGGTTTCCAGCGATTCCTTCTCACCGCGCAGTTCGGTCTGGCGCTGGCCCAGTCGCATCATGTCGCTGGTCGGGCCGTTGTAGGTGGCCGGGTCGGCCAGTTGTGCCTCCAGCGCGGCCAGCTCGGTGTCGATGCTGGCGGTGCGCGTCTCGATCTTCTTTACCCGCTGGCGCGCGGCTTTTTCCTCATCACGCTGGGCCGCAGCCTGCCGACGGCGCTCTTCCGGCGGAACTTCCATGACCTTGACCACCGGCTTCGTCGTCGCATCGGCCTTCGCCGCTTTCTTGTTCGCGGCGGTACGCGTCTTCAGCCAGCGCGCGTAGTCGTCCAAGTCACCGTCGAACGGCGCCACCTCGCCGTCAGCGACGCGCCAGAAGCTGTCGCAGACCATGCCGAGCAAATGGCGATCGTGCGAGACCAGCACCAGCGCGCCGTCGAAATCGGCCAGCGCGTCGGCCAGCGCCTCGCGCATGTCCAGGTCGAGGTGGTTGGTCGGCTCGTCCAGCAGCAGCAGGTTCGGCTTGTCCCAGGCGATCAGTGCCAGCGCCAGGCGCGCGCGTTCGCCGCCGGAAAAACCGTCCACCGACTCGAATGCGCGGTCACCGGCGAAATTCCAGGTGCCGAGGAAATCGCGCATGACCTGGGTGGCCACGCCCGGCGCCTTGTCCTGCAGGTGGTCGAGCGGGCTCGCCCCTTCGCGCAGGCTTTCCACCGTGTGCTGGGCGAAGTAGCCGATCTTCAGGTCCTTGTGCACCTTGCGCTCGCCGCCGAACGGTTCGAGCTCGCCGACCAGGGTCTTCACCAGGGTGGACTTGCCCGCGCCGTTCGGGCCGAGCAGGCCGATGCGCTCGCCCGCCTCGATGCTGAAGCGCACGTCGGACAACACGATGTGCGCCGCCTCGTTCCCGTGCGTGGACGGATCGGCCAGGTAGCCGGCGACGATGTCCTCCAGCTGCAGCATCGAATCGGGCAGCCGTCCCGGTACCGGGAACTGGAAGCTGAAGGGCCGCTCGGCGCGCACCGCCTCGGTGCCGGACAGCTTCTCCAGCCGCTTCATCCGCGATTGCGCCTGCTTGGCTTTGCTGGCCTTGGCCTTGAAGCGGTCGATGAAGGACTGCAGGTGCGCCCGCTCGGCCTGCTCGCGCTCGTGCGAGATCTGCTGTTGGCGCAGCTGCTCGGCGCGCAGGCGTTCGAACGCGCTGTAGTTGCCGGTATACAGCTTCGCCTTGCCCTCGTTGAGGTGCAGCGTGTGGGTGATCACGCCGTCGAGGAACTCGCGGTCGTGCGAGATGATCAGCAAGGTGCCCTGGTAGCGGCGCAGCCATTCCTCCAGCCATAGCACGGCGTCGAGGTCGAGGTGGTTGGTCGGCTCGTCGAGCAGCAGCAGGTCGGACGGGCACATCAGCGCGCGCGCCAGGTTCAGCCGGCCGCGCCAGCCGCCGGAAAACTCCTGCACCGCGCGCTCGTGCGTTTCCGACGGGAAGCCCAGGCCGTGCAGCAGGCGGCCGGCGCGGGCGCGGCCGTCGTAGCCGTTCAGCTCCTCGATGCGGTGGTGCGCCTTCGCCATCGCCTCCATGTCGCCGCGCTCGCCGGCGTCGACCTCGTCGCGGATCGCGGCGGCCAGTTCCTCATCGCCGCCCAGCACGTAGTCGATCGCCGCATCCGGCAGCGCCGGCGTTTCCTGCGCCACCGAGGCGAGGCGCAGCTTGCCCGACATCTCCAGCTCGCCGGCATCGCCCTCCAGCGTGCCCTGCAGCGCGGCGAACAGGCTGGACTTGCCGCAGCCGTTGCGGCCGATCACGCCGAGGCGCCAGCCGCCCTGGATCACCAGGTCGATGTCGGAAAGCAGCAGCCGGCTGCCGCGGCGCAAGGCGAAATGTCGGAAGGAAATCATGGAAAGCCTGGATCGGAAGCGGGCGGGTCGGCGCCCGCAGCCGCCCATGATAGCGGCGATGACGCCCTTCCCGACGAGGCGCCCTGGTACCGCCGCGCGCAGGCGAATGCCGAACCCATCGCATTCGGCGGGCGTCAGCGTGGCGCAACACCGGCGCTTCTGCTACAACGACGCCGCATACAGCCTTGTATGGAGAGGGGAGCCATAATGGTCAAGTTCACGAGCAGTTTGCCGATCGTCATCCTGCTGGCTGCTGCCGCCGGCCTGGCCACGTCGCAGCTGGCCAGTGCGGCTCAGTTGCGCGAGCACGGCGACAGCCTGCTGATCCACCGCGTGCAGCAGGAAAAGGACATGAACCTGCCCCGCCGCGGGCTGAGCATGGCCCGGGTCGAGAAGACCTGGGGCGCGCCGCAGCGCAAACTGTCGCCGCGCGGCGGCGACAGCAAGAAGCATCCGCAGATCAACCGCTGGGAATACTCGAACTTCATCGTGTACTTCGAGCACAGCCACGTGATCCACGCGGTGCTCAATACGCCGGCCGGCAACAACACCAACCCGGCAGACGCCAACTGAGCTGATTTTCCGACCGATGCGGCCCGCGGCGACGCGGGCCGCATTTTTATGGCGTGCGCTCCCGTGCACCATTCCGGCGAGCGCCCCGCGAGCACGCACAACGGCGGCCCCGCCGTTCCGCCCCGATGCATCGCGTAAAATGTGCGACCCGGCGCCGACGCAGGCGCCAAACCACACTCCACGGAAATCCCGTCATGACCGACCACTCCTTGCGCCTGCCGGCGGAATGGGAACCGCAGGCCGCGGTGCTGATCGCCTGGCCGCATGCCGGCACCGACTGGGCCGAGCGACTGGCCGCGGTGGAAACCACCTACGTGGCGCTGGCCGCCGCGGTTACCCGCTTGCAGCCGCTGATCGTCGTGGTCGCGGACGCGGCGCTGCGCGCGCACGTGCAGTTGCAGCTGCGCAACGCCGGCGTGGACCTTTCGAAAGTCCGCTTCGTCGAGCTGCCCTACGACGACACCTGGCTGCGCGATTCCGGCCCGATCACCCTCGCCGACGCCGCCGGCGGCTTCCAGCTCACCGACTTCCGCTTCACCGGCTGGGGCGGCAAGTTCGGCGCCGCGCAGGACGACGCGCTGGTCGCCGGCCTGGTGCAGGCTGGCGTGTTCGGCCATGCCACGCACCGGCGTATCGACTGGGCATTGGAAGGCGGCGGCATCGAGAGCGATGGCGCCGGCACCGTGCTCACCACCTGGAAGTGCCTGCACCAGCGCCACCCCGAGCAGTCGCGCGAGGCGATGGACGCGATCCTGCGCGATGGGCTGCACGCGAAGCGCGTGCTGTGGCTGGACCACGGCTACCTCGAAGGCGACGACACCGACGCGCACATCGACACCCTCGCCCGCTTCGCGCCGGGCGAGCGCATCGTGTATCAGGCCTGCGGCGACGCGGCCGATCACCACCACGACGAACTCCAGTGCATGGGCGAGGAACTGGCCGCGCTGCGCACCGTCGACGGCCGCCCGTACCAGCTGTATCCGCTGCCGTGGGCGCAGCCGATCCTCGACCAAGGCCGCCGGCTCGCCGCGTCCTACGCGAACTACCTGATCGTCAACGGCGCCGTGCTGGTGCCGGCCTACGGCGACGCCGCCGACGCCGAGGCCGCGCACATCATCGGCAGCGCGCACCCGGGCCGCGAGGTGGTGCAGGTGCCATGCCGCCCGCTGATCTGGCAGAACGGCAGCCTGCATTGCATCACCATGCAATTGCCCGCCGGAATCGCCTGAGCCGCATCGGCTAAACTGTCGGGTCTGGCCGTGCCGAGGATTCAACCCATGACCCGCAAGACCCTCAAGGTCGCGCTGTTGCAGGAAACCGACCGCGGCAGCCGCGACGCCAACCTCGATGCCATCGACGCCGGCCTGCGCCAAGCCGCCGCGGCGGGTGCGGAACTGGTGCTGCTGCAGGAACTGCACAACGGCGCGTACTTCTGCCAGCACGAATCGGTGGAGATCTTCGACCAGGCCGAGAGCATTCCCGGCCCGGCCACGGCGCGCATCGGCAAGCTGGCCGAAGAATTGAAACTGGTGGTTATCGCCTCGCTGTTCGAGCGCCGCGCCGCCGGGCTGTACCACAATACCGCGGTGGTGTTCGATCGCTCCGCGGCGATCGCCGGCGTCTACCGCAAGATGCACGTCCCCGACGATCCGGCGTTCTACGAGAAGTTCTACTTCACACCGGGCGATCTTGGCTTCGAACCGATCGACACCTCGGTCGGCCGCCTCGGCGTGCTGGTGTGCTGGGACCAGTGGTACCCGGAAGCGGCGCGCCTGATGGCGCTGGCCGGCGCCGAACTGCTGCTCTACCCCACCGCGATCGGCTGGGACCCGAACGACGTGCAGGCCGAGAAGGATCGCCAGCGCGACGCCTGGATCACCGTGCAGCGCGGCCACGCCGTGGCCAACGGGCTGCCGCTGCTGTCGTGCAACCGCACCGGCTTCGAGGCCGACCCGTCGGGTACCGGTGCCGGCATCCAGTTCTGGGGCTCCAGCTTCGTCGCCGGCCCGCAGGGCGAGTTGCTGGCCCAGGCCGGCACCGACGCGCGCGAACTGCTGCTGGCCGAGGTCGACCTGGCGCGCAGCGAGCACGTGCGGCGGATCTGGCCGTTCCTGCGCGACCGCCGCATCGACGCCTACGCCGACCTGCTCAAGCGCTTCCGTGACTGATAGCGCACCGACCTCGCCCGTACCGGCTTGTTCCGCATGCCCGCCGTCCCCATGCTTGGATCTCCCACGACGACCGGCCTGCTGAACGGATGAGCGCCCCCGAAACCGAAGTCACTGCATTGCCCGCCGCCCTGCAGGGCCAGCCGATCGAGCGCGTGCAGCGCGACGGCGTGGAATACGTGGTGCTGGGCACGGCGCATGTCTCGCGCAGCAGCATGGAGGCGGTCGAGGCGCTGCTGGACCACGAGCACTTCGACGCGGTGGCGGTGGAATTGTGCGACAGCCGCGCGCAAAGCATGCGCGACCCCGAAGCGTTCAAGCAGATGGACCTGTTCAAGGTGATCCGCCAGGGCAAGGCCGGCATGGTCGCCGCCAGCCTGGTGCTGTCGACCTTCCAGAAACGTCTGGCCGACCAGTCCGGCATCCAGCCCGGCGCCGAGATGAAGGCCGCGATGGACGGCGCCGAGGCGCGCGGGCTGCCGCTGTGGCTGATCGACCGCGAGGTCGGCACCACGCTCAAGCGCGCCTGGCGCAGCGTGGGCTTCTGGCAGCGTTTCGGCCTGCTCGGCGGCCTGCTGGCCAGCGTGTTCGAGCGCGAGGACATCGAACAAAGCGAGATCGAGAAACTGAAACAGGGCGACCTGCTGGAGAGCGCGTTCAGCGAATTCGCCAGCAGCTCGAAACCGCTCTACGACAGCCTGATCGGCGAGCGCGACGCGTTCATGGCCGCGCGCCTGCGCGAGGAAGCCGCGCGCGCGGCCACGACGGAACATCGCCGCGTGCTGGTGGTGATCGGCGCCGGCCACCTCAAGGGCTTGTGCACCCAGTTGCGCGAGCAGCAGGACGATCCCGCCGCCAGGGTCGCCGAGCTTGCCGTCCCGCCGCCGAAGGCACGCTGGCCGAAGTGGGTGGCCGCCGGGCTGGTGCTGCTGGTATTCGCCGCGATCATCTGGGCCTTCCACCGCAACGCCTCGCTGGGTACGCAGGCATTGATGGCCTGGGTGCTGTTCACCGGCGGCTTCGCCGCGCTCGGTGCCCTGGTTGCCGGCGGCCATCCGCTCAGCGTCGTCGCCGCCTTCATCGCCGCGCCGATCAAGCCGTTCCGCCCCGGCATCCCCGCCGGCGGCATCAGCGCGATGGCCGAAGCCTGGGCGCGCCGCCCGCGGGTGGTCGACTTCGACACCCTGCGCGACGACATCGTGCACTGGAGCGGTTGGTGGAAAAACCGCGTGGCGCGCACCCTGCTCAACTTCTTCCTGGTCAGCGTGGGCACCATCGTCGGCGAGTACAGCGCCGGCATCCACATCTTCAAGAGCCTGTTCTGAAGCCGGTCCGCGGCTCCACGCATGCTACGATGCGCGCGCCCGCGCAGCGCCGCGGACGCCACGCCCGGATGGCGAAACTGGTAGACGCAAGGGACTTAAAATCCCTCACCCTCACGGGTATCCCGGTTCGATCCCGGGTCCGGGCACACCTCTTCCCCGCCTGCGGCGCGGCCACAAAAAAAGTGCAGCGGGATCGCCCGCCGCACTTTTGATTGCCTGTACCGGGGAACCCGGAACGATCAGGCTGCCGCGTCCTTCAGCTTCTTCAGCGGGCGGATCTTGATCTTGGTCGACGCCGGCTTGGCCGCGAACCACTGCTCTTCCTTGGTGAACGGGTTGATGCCCTTGCGCTTCGGCTTGGCCGGCACGCTGACCGCGGTGATCTTCAGCAGACCAGGCAACTGGAACGAGCCGGCGCCCTTCTTGTGCACCGAGCCGGCCACCGCGCCTTCCAGCGCTGCCAGCACGGCGCGCACATCCTTGGCCACCACACCGCTGGCTTCAGCGATGTGCGCCACCAGGCTGGACTTGCTCAGGACTTCCTTGATCGGCTTGGGTGCGGCGGGTGCGGCCTTGGATGCCGGCTTGCTCTTTGCAGCTGCTTTCTGCGTCTTTGCCATGGGTTTCCCCTCGTGAATATGTGATGGTTGGTTCGTATGCCTCGCGGCACGCTGAATGTAGGGGAATTCAGCGGTGCCGCCAACGGGTCGAGCGGAAAAAACCGCAAAAAAACCGCGGCAATGACGCAATCGACTACCCCACGGCCGATGGCAAGTGCGAAACGGCCATGCCTCTGCGGCATGCACGCTCTTGCATGCCTCGACCCGCACGGCACGGAGAGCCCGAAACCCGCCGTTCGAAATGGCACAAAAAAACCCGCCGAGGGCGGGTTTCCTGCGGCTGCCTGCAGCCGGTTGCGCAATGGAGGCCAAGGTCGGAATCGAACCGGCGTACGCGGATTTGCAGTCCGCTGCATGACCACTCTGCCACCTGGCCATTGCTTGGTGCATCGCGACCATGATGATCGCAGCTTGCCTGTAAAAAACAAAACCCCGGTGGACCGAGGTTCTGCCTGAAAATTGGAGCGGGAAACGAGACTCGAACTCGCGACCCCGACCTTGGCAAGGTCGTGCTCTACCAACTGAGCTATTCCCGCATCGGAGCCGCGAATCATAGCAGAACGGGTTCGCCTGTGAATAGCCTCGACACGGATTGCCGGCATGGCATGCGCAGGAGGCGCCGCTACGACAAAGCCCCGGACGGGCCGGGGCTTTGTCTGCAAACTGGAGCGGGAAACGAGACTCGAACTCGCGACCCCGACCTTGGCAAGGTCGTGCTCTACCAACTGAGCTATTCCCGCATA
>NZ_JBYTEM010000011.1:90889-97108 GCF_058789735.1 Rhodanobacter sp. FW106-PBR-R2A-1-15
CATCGGAGCCGCGCATTCTAATACGTGAATGCGGATCGTCAAGCCCGCGCAGCTCAGGCGCCATCCTTGCCGGCCGCCGTCGCGCCTGCCCCGTCCGCGCTCAGGCTGGGCCAGGCGGCGCGCAGGTAGTACAGGCCCGACCAGATCGTGAGTATGCCGGCAACCACCAGCAGGGCCTCGCCGATGTGGTACAGCCGCAGCGCCTCGGCCGCCTTCTCGTGCTGCACGATCAGCACCACCAGCGCGACCATCTGCATCGTGGTCTTCAGCTTGCCGATGAAGGCGACCTTGACCGTGGCGCGCATGCCGATTTCGGCCATCCATTGGCGCAGTGCCGACACGCTGATCTCGCGCCCCACGATCACCGCCGCGGTCACTGCCATCAGGATGCCGGACCAACCGCCGCGGTGCGACTCGACCAGCAGGAACAGCGTCACCGTCACCATCAGCTTGTCAGCCACCGGATCGAGGAACGCGCCGAACGCCGAGGTGAGGTTCAGCCGCCGCGCCAGGTAGCCGTCCAGCCAGTCGGTGATCGCCGCCAGCAGGAACACGACCGCCGCCGTGATGTTGTGCCCCGGAAACGGCAGGTAGAACACCACCACCATCACCGGCAGCAAGGCAACGCGGAAGAGGGTCAGCCAGGTCGGCAGGTTGATGTGCATGGTTCGTCCCGATGGTTTGCTGTGCAGTTTCGCATGCCGGCGCGCCACTGCCGAGTGAATGCGCGTGGGCGATCAGCCGTGCAGGCTGGCGTAGATGCGTTCGGCCAGGCCGCGGTCGATGCCTTTGACCTGCATCAGCTCCTCGACACCGGCGCGCTCCAGTCCCTGCATGCCGCCAAACGCCTTCAGCAGGGCGGAACGACGACGCGCGCCGATACCCGGTACGTCCTCCAGCACGCTGTGCTCGCGCGCCTTCTCACGCCGCTTGCGGTGGCCGCTGATGGCGAAACGGTGTGCCTCGTCGCGCACTGCCGCGACCAGGTGCAGCGCTGGCGACGACGAGCCCGGGTGCAACTCGCGCCCGGGACTTCCCGATTCGAGCCGCGCGAGCACCAGTGTCTCTTCGCCGGCGCGCCGGCCCGGCCCCTTCGCCACGCCGACCACCTCGATGCCGTCGACGCCAAGTTCCCTCAGCACGCCCAGCGCCTGCGCCACCTGCCCGCTACCGCCGTCGATCAGTAGCACGTCGGGACGCGCACCCTCGCCTTCGGCCAGCTTGCGGAAGCGCCGGGTCAACGCCTGGTGCATCGCCGCGTAGTCGTCACCGGGGGTGATGCCGGTGATGTTGAAGCGGCGATAGTGCGATTTCTCCGGTCCTTCCGGGCCGAACACCACGCACGAGGCGACGGTCAGTTCGCCCATGGTGTGGCTGATGTCGAAGCACTCGATGCGGCGTGGCGACTCGTCCAGTCCCAGCACCTTCTGCAGGTCGTCGAAACGCGTGCCCAGGGTCTGCCGGCTGGCCAGCCGCGCGGTCAGCGAGGCCTGCGCGTTGCGTTCGGCCATCTGCAGGAACTGTGCTCGCTCGCCACGCACGCTGGATTTCAGCTCCACCGCATGGCCAGCCTGCTGGCCGAGCAGCTCGGCCAGGATCTCCTGATCGGCCAGCGGCTCGCCCAGGATCAGCTCGCGCGGCACCGGCCGATCCAGGTAGTACTGCGTGATGAACTGCGCCAGCACGTCGGCCGGCTCGGCATCCAGCGGCAAGCGCGGGAAGAAGTCGCGCGTGCCCAGGCTGATGCCGTCGCGGAAGAACAGCACGCTGACGCAGGCCATGCCCGCCTCGATGCGGCAGGCGAGCACGTCCATGTCGGCGCTAGCGCCCTGCACGTGATGCTGCGCCTGCAGCTGGCGCAGCGCGGCCACCTGGTCGCGCAGTTTCGCCGCGCGCTCGAACTGCAGCGCCTTGCTGGCCTGCTCCATCGCCTCGGCCAGTTCGTCGATCACCGCGTTGCTGCGCCCTTCTAGGAACATCTCGGCATGGCGCACGTCGTTGCGGTAATCCTCCACGCTGATCAGCCCCACGCACGGCGCGCTGCAACGGCCGATCTGGTACAGCAGGCACGGCCGCGTGCGGTTGCGGAAATAGCTGTCCTCGCACTGGCGCACCTTGAACAATTTCTGCATCAGGTTGAGGCTTTCGCGTACCGCGTAGACGCTCGGGTACGGCCCGAAGTAGCGCCCCGGCAGGTTCTTCGCGCCGCGATGGAAGGCCAGCCGCGGGTAGTCCTCGCCGGTGGAAAGATAGATGTACGGGTAGCTCTTGTCGTCGCGCAGCAGGATGTTGTAGCGCGGCTTCAATGACTTGATCAGCTGCGATTCCAGCAGCAGCGCCTCGCCCTCGGTGCGCGTCACGGTGATCTCGACGCGGGCGATCTGCGCCACCATCGCGGCGATGCGCGGTTCCATCCGCGGCTTCAGGAAATAGCTGCCGACGCGCTTTTTGAGGTTGCCCGCCTTGCCCACGTAGAGCAGCTCGCCGGCTGCGTCGAAGTGGCGGTAGACGCCGGGCGAGGTGGTGAGCGTGCGGACGAAGGCCTTGCCGTCGAAGGGGGGTGGTTGCGCGGACTGCATGAAGGGATTCTAACGGGTGCGGAGGGCGACCCGTCCGATGTGGTGGCTCAAGGCCCGTGAAAAAAGCCACTCTCTGTGGTTTTCTTCCGTCGCGAGTCCGGCACATGCATGCCATCCACGGCATGCCTCCTGCGGGCCGGCCGGTGGCTGTTCAAATCCGTTGCTGACGGATTTGTCCGGACTCGCTCACGCGAATCATGCACGGGTGCGGCCGACTCGCGGCCGGCTCGAGAGTTTGTTCTGCAGGCTCTCAATGCCGCGTGCGCAGCCACTGCTCCGCACGTTCCAGGTCGGCCTCGGTGTCGATGCCGGGCGGGAACGGCTCCGGGGTCAGCCGCACCGCAATCGCATGGCCATGCTCCAGCACGCGCAGCTGTTCCAGCGATTCGGTCTGCTCCAGCGGCGTGCGCGACAGGCGGCTGTAGCGCTCGAGGAAGCCTGCGCGGTAGGCATAGATGCCGATGTGACGCAGGAACGGCGAACCGGACGGCAGCGCGTGGCGGTCGATGGCGAACGCATCGCGCGCCCACGGCAGCGGCGCGCGGCTGAAGTAGAGCGCGCGGCCGTTGGCGGCGCGCACCAGCTTCACCACGTTGGGGTCGAACAGCTCCTCGGCGTCGATGATCGGCGTGGCCAGGGTGGCCATTGGCGCGTCGTCGCCGGCCAGCGCCTGCGCCACCGCGCGGATGCCGGCGGCGGGTGCGAACGGTTCGTCGCCCTGCAGGTTCACCACGATGCTGTCAGCGGCCCAGCCGTAGTGGCTGGCGCACTCGGCCAGCCGGTCACTGCCCGAGGCGTGGTCACTGCGGGTCATGCAGACGTCCACGCCTTCCTGCCCGGCCAGCGCGTCGGCGATGCGGCGATCGTCCACCGCCACCACCACCTGACGGGCGCCGGCCTGCATCGCGCGCTGCGCCACGCGCACCACCATCGGCACGCCACCGATCACGCGCAACGGCTTGGCCGGCAGCCGGGTCGAACCGTAGCGGGCGGGAATGGCGACGATGAACGGGGGTACCGCGTTTGACATGGGTGATCCTTGGGTCAGGCGGCAAGCCTAGCGCAGTGCTGCGCGTGGCCGATTCACGGCGCAACCTGCAGCGCGAAGCCACAGCCGTTGGCCAGTTCCTGGAAGCCGGGAAACGAAGTGGCGACGTGGCTGCAGTCGTTGATCCGCACTGGCCCGGCGGCAACCAGGCCGGCCACCGCGAAACTCATCGCGATGCGGTGGTCCAGATGGCTTTCCACCGTGCCGCCGCCCAGCCGACCGCCGTGGATGGCCGCGCCGTCCGGAGTTTCCTCGATCGCCACGCCGAGCGTGCGCAGGCCGGCGGCCATGGTGGCGATGCGGTCAGACTCCTTCACCCGCAGCTCGGCCGCGCCGCGGATCACCGTGGTCCCACCGGCGGCGGCGGCGGCAATGAATAACGCAGGAAACTCGTCGATCATGTCCGGCGCCAGCGCCTCGGGCAGCTCGACGCCATGCAGCGGCGCATGGCGAACCACGAGGTCACCCACCGGCTCGCCACCCGCCTCGCGCTCCTGCTCGATCGCAATGTTCGCGCCCATCAGGCGCAACGCCTCAAGCAGGCCGGTGCGGCGCGGGTTGAGGCCCACCGCGGGCAGGCGCAGTTCGGAGCCGGGTACGATGCTCGCGGCGACCAGGAAAAACGCCGCCGAGGAGAAATCGGCTGGCACCTCCACATCGGTGGCGCGCAGCACATGGCCGCCGGAAAGTTTCGCCCGGCCTGGCGCGAACGCGATCGGCCAGCCGAACGCGGCCAGCATGCGTTCGGTGTAGTCGCGGGTCGGATGCGGCTCGATGATCTCGGTATCGCCGTTGGCATACAGGCCGGCCAGCAGCAATGCCGACTTCACCTGCGCGCTGGCCACCGGCAGCTCGTAGCGGATGCCGTGCAGCGACTGGCCACCATGCACGTGCAGCGGCGGCAGACCGCCTTGCGTGTCGATGCGCGCGCCCATCAGCGCCAGCGGGTCGGTGACGCGGCGCATCGGCCGCTTCGACAGCGAGGCGTCGCCGACCAGGGTGCTGTCGAACGCCTGCCCTGCCAGCAGCCCGGCCAGCAGGCGCATGCCGGTGCCGGCGTTGCCGCAGTCCAGCGCCTGCGTGGTGCCGCGCAGGCCGTGCAGGCCCGCGCCGTGCACTACGCGCTCGCCGGGCGACGGGGTGTCGATGCGCACGCCGAGCTGCGCCAGCACGGCGGCGGTGGCGCGGGTGTCCTCGCCTTCGAGAAAGCCGCGGATGCGCGAATCGCCCTCGGCGATCGCCGCCAGCATCAGCGCGCGATGCGACACCGACTTGTCGCCGGGCACGCGCACGCTGCCGCGCAGCGGGCCACCGGGCCGGCTGCTCCAGTCCAGGCGGCCGCTCAAGGCAGCGCTACCGGGTAGGAGCCGAGCACGCGGATGGTTGCCGCCGACGTACCGATCTCCTGCACCGACGCCTGCAGCGCGAGATCGTCGATGTGGCCGGAGACATCAATGAAGAACGCGTACTGCCATTTGCCGGTATGCGCCGGCCGCGATTCGATCCGGTTCAGGCTGACGCCGTGCTTCGCGAACGGGTTGAGCACGTCGTACAGCGCGCCGGGCTTGTCGTTCACCGTGACCAGCAGCGAAGTACGGTCGTTGCCCGAGGGCGGGAACAGCGTGCGGCCGATCACCAGGAAGCGGGTGGTGTTGTCGGCGCGGTCCTCGATGCCCTGCGCCACTGTCTTCAGCCGGTAGACCTTGCCTGCGCTTTCACCGGCGATCGCCGCGACATCGTCGGCATGCAGCGCCAGTCGCGCCGCCTCGGCGTTGCTCGACACCGCAATGCACTCGATCTCGGGCAGGTTGATGCGCAACCAGGTCTTGCACTGCTGCAGCGACTGCGCATGGGCATAGATGCGGCGCACGTCCTCCAGCCTGCCGCTGCGCGAGTGCAGGCACTGGTGCACGCGCAGCTCGATCTCGCCGCAGATGGTGGCCGCGGAAGTGAGGAACATGTCCAGGGTCACCTGGATCATGCCCTGCCCCGAATTCTCCACCGGCACCACGCCGAAGTCGGCGTGCCCGGCGGCGACTTCCTGGAACACCTCCTCGATGCTGCCCAGCGGCAGGCTATAGGCGGCATGGCCGAAATGCTTGCGCACGGCCTGTTCGCTGAAGGTGCCCTCCGGACCGAGGAAGCCGATCTTCAGCGGGTCTTCCTGCGCCAGGCAGGACGACATGATCTCGCGGAACAGCCGCACCATCTCGACGTCGGACAACGGTCCCTGGTTGCGGTCCACCACCATGCGCAGCACGTGGGCTTCGCGCTCGGGACGGTAGTAGTCGATCGCGGAGAGCCCCTCGCCCTTTACCTTCGCCACCGTGCGTGCGTGGTTCGCGCGTTCGGAAATCAGCTGCTGGATCTGCCGGTCGATGCTGTCGATGCGCTCGCGCATCTCGCTCAACGGGGTCTTGGGATCGGTCATGCGTTCAGCCGCCTGGATGGATGGAAGTCCAAATGATGAAGCGGCATCTTGCCGTAAAACATCGTCCGCGTCCGCTCAGCGCTTGTGAAGAAAACCACCTCCTGTGGTTTTCTTCTGTCGCGAGTCCGGTACACGCCCGGACTCGCTCACATGAAACAGTC
>NZ_JBYTEM010000012.1:0-31762 GCF_058789735.1 Rhodanobacter sp. FW106-PBR-R2A-1-15
CGCTGCTCAAAAACCAGTCCAACTACCGCGCCAAGGCGCATCAGATGGCTTGACCAACAACATAGAATCTCCTACACGGTCTCACTCCGGCGCGTCGACCTGGTAGCCCTCGGCCTGCAAGGCAGCGAGATAGCCGTCCGGCTTCAGCAGCTCGTCCATCGGCAGCAGCGCGAAGCTCTGCGCGTTGTCGTGCAGCGCCTTGCGCGCGGCGGCCTGCCAGGTGGCGCGCTGCTGCGCCGGCACGTCGGCCAGGCCCAGCGCCTGCGCAAAGCCGGCGCCGGCGATCGCCGCCACGCAGGCATCGCGGCGATCGCTGTCGGGCAGTTCCCGCAGCGCCTGCAGGTCGCCGGTGGCCCAGGCGTTCGCGCGCGCGGTCATCGCCGGCAGGTCGTGCTCGATGCTGTCCAGGGTGCGGATGAAGCAGGTCACGTCGCGCGGCGCCGCCTGCCTGAACGCCTTGATCGCCGCGCGTGGGTGCTCGATCAGCACGTGATAGTCGGTCGCCAGTTCCGGCACGCCATGGCGCTTGGCCAGGGCGTCGATGTTCGCCCGCACGCCGCCGGAGCGGCTCAGTCCGTTCGCCTTCAGCGCCTTCCTGTACAGCTCCTGCGACGCGAACAAGGGCCGCCAGCGCTCGACGCCACGATCGTCGCCCAGGTACTTCTGCTTCAGCACCTGCCAGCGCGCGTATACCGGCGGCGGCAGCACCTGCTGCAGGGTGGCGCCATCGTCGTTCTTGCGCGCACCGTAGGCCGAGGGCAACAGGAACAGCTTGCCGACGAAACCGACGTCGGCCTTCAACTGTACCGAGGGCTCCAGCAGCACCTGCTGCGAGGCGGCGACCGCCTCTTCCACCTCGCGCGACTGCCACTGCATCGCGCGCGGCAGCGGCGACAGCGTGCCGAGCACCCACATCACGTGGCCGCCCTTGCTCACCTTCCACAAGCCCGGCCCGGGCACCACGCCGCTGACCACCACTACCGGCAGATCGGCCACGTCCTGCGGCGACGGCCGCGTGGCGGTGCCGGCCGTCGCCGGCACCTGCGCAGGTGCCGCGGGCACGCACGCCGGCGCCAGCACGCCCGACACGAGCAGGAAAGCCAGGGGCAGCAGGCGCATCACGGCAGACTCCGGTTTTGAAGGCGGCCATTGTCGCAGGGTGAGGCTGAGCGGCAGGTGGCTGGCGGCAGAAAAAAAACGGGGCGCCGCACGGCGCCCCGTCACACAGTCAACGCTCAGCGCCTCACGCCAACAGCTTGGCCAGCGCCGCGTTGAACGTAGCGCTGGGCCGCATCGCCGCGCTCACCCGCGCAAAGTCGGGATGGTAGTAGCCGCCGATGTCCACTGGCTTACCCTGCACGCGGTTGAGTTCGTCGACGATGGCCGCCTCGTGCTCGGTCAGCGCCTTGGCCAGCGGCGCGAACTTTGCCTTCAGTGCCGGATTCACGTCCTGCGAAGCCAGCGCCTGCGCCCAGTACAACGCGAGGTAGAAGTGGCTGCCGCGGTTGTCGATGCCGCCGAGCTTGCGCGAGGGCGACTTGTCGGTGTCGAGGAACTTGCCGTTGGCCTGGTCCAGCGTCTTGGCCAGCACGTCCACCTCGGCGCTGCCTTGGCGGCCGGCCTCGAACTCCAGCGATGCGGCCAGCGCGAGGAACTCGCCGAGCGAATCCCAGCGCAGGTAGTCCTCTTCGAGGAACTGCTGCACGTGCTTGGGCGCACTGCCGCCGGCGCCGGTCTCGAACAGGCCGCCGCCGGCCATCAGCGGCACGATCGACAGCATCTTGGCGCTGGTGCCAAGCTCCATGATCGGGAACAGGTCGGTGAGGTAATCGCGCAGCACGTTGCCGGTGACCGAGATGGTGTCCAGGCCCTGGCGGATGCGCTCCAGCGAGAACCGGGTGGCGGCCACCGGATCCATGATGCGGATGTCCAGCCCGCTGGTGTCGTAGTCCTTCAGGCAGCGCTCGACCTTGGCGATCACCTGGCGGTCGTGCGCACGGGCCGGATCGAGCCAGAACACCGCCGGCGTGTGCCGCGCGCGGCTCACCGCCAGCTTCACCCAGTCCTGCACTGGCGCGTCCTTGGCCTGGCACATGCGCCAGATGTCGCCGGCTTCCACCTCGTGCTGCAGCAGCACGCTGCCGGCCTCGTCGAGCACCTTCACCACGCCGTCGCCGGCGATCTGGAAGGTCTTGTCGTGCGAGCCGTATTCCTCGGCTGCCTGCGCCATCAGGCCCACGTTGGGCACGCTGCCCATCGTCGCCGGGTCGAACGCGCCGTGCGCCTTGCAATCCTCGATCACCGCCTGGTACACGCCGGCGTAGCTGCGGTCGGGGATCACCGCCTTGACGTCCTGCAGTTGGCCCTGCGCATTCCACATCTTGCCGGAGTCGCGGATCATCGCCGGCATCGAGGCGTCGACGATCACGTCGCTGGGTACGTGCAGGTTGGTGATGCCCTTGTCGGAATTGACCATCGCCAGCGGCGGGCGCTTGGCGTACTCGGCGTCGAGGTCGGCCTTGATCGCCGCCTGCGTCGCTTCCGGCAGCGTGCCCAGGCGCGCGTACAGGTCGCCGATGCCGTTGTTCGGGTTGAAGCCGGCCTGCTTCAGCGCATCGGCGTGCTTCACCAGCACGTCCTTGTAGAACTCGCCGACCGCCACGCCGAACATGATCGGGTCGGACACCTTCATCATGGTGGCCTTCAGGTGCAGCGAGAACAGCACGCCCTGCCTCTTTGCATCCTCGATCTGCGCGTCGATGAAGGCAGCCAGCGCGCGGCGCGACATCACCGCAGCGTCGATGATCTCGCCGGCCAGCAGCGCGGTCTTCGGTTTCAGCACGGCGTGGCTGCCGTCCTTGCCGAACCATTCGATGCTGACGTTGCCGGCCTTGTCGATCAAGGCGGACTTTTCGCTGCCGTAGAAATCGCCGCCGTCCATGTGCGCCACGTGGGTTTTCGAATCGCGGCTCCACGCGCCCATCTTGTGTGGATGCTTGCGCGCGTAGTTCTTCACCGAGGCCGGTGCGCGACGGTCGGAATTGCCCTCGCGCAGCACCGGGTTCACCGCGCTGCCCTTCACCTTGTCGTAGCGCGCCCTGACGTCCTTCTCGTGCGCGTCCTTCGGCGCATCCGGGTAATCGGGCAGTGCGTAGCCCTGACCCTGCAGCTCCCTGATCGCCGCCTTCAGCTGCGGCATCGAGGCGCTGACGTTCGGCAGCTTGATGATGTTCGCCTCCGGCGTGGTGGCCAGGCGGCCCAGCTCGGCGAGGTCGTCGGGCACGCGCTGGCTTTCCTGCAATGCCTCGGGAAACAGCGCGACGATGCGCGCGGCCAGCGAGATGTCGCGCGTCTCCACCTTGATGCCCGCGGTGCCGACGAACGCGGTAACGATCGGCAGCAGCGACTGCGTGGCGAGGAATGGGGCTTCGTCCGTGAGGGTGTAGATGATCTTCGGCGTCTGGGACATGGCGTGCGGGGATTCCCTGGCAAGAGCGGCGGAACCGCGGAAGGCAATGTTCCATTGTCGCGCGAATGCCGGCCCCGGGCCACCGACGACGCCGTCGGCATGCAAGAATCGGCGTTTGCCGTACGCCGCTCACCTCCGATCCATGCGCAACGAACTCACCCGCCTGCTGCAAGACGCCGAATGGCGCTCGAACTTCGACGACCGCACGCTGGCACGCGCCCGTGTCTATGCCGCCGACGGCAGCGTGTCGACACTGCGCAGCCGCATCGAGAATGGCGTGCACATGCTCAGCGCGCAGGTCGAGGGCAGCCACGGCGAGCAATACGACTGCCAGGTGGACGTGCACGACCACGGCGAATGGCTGACCCTGGACTGCGACTGCAGCTGCCCGGTCGGCGTGGATTGCAAGCACGCCGCCGCCATGCTGCTGGTGGCGACCGGCGACGTCGTGCGGACAGCAGCGCCGACCACACCGGCCCGGCTGCAGCCGCAGCGCGCCAAAGCGGATACCGCCGACAGCAGCACATCGGGGCTGGCCTCGTGGGAGGACTGGTTGCGCACGCTGCAGCCACCCGCACCCAGCCACGAGGCCGAGCCGGACCGCCGCTTCGGCGTGCTGCTGCGCGCCGGCGGTGGATCGCCGGTCGCGGAGCTGCTGGCCTGGCCGGCGTGGCTGCGCCCGTCGAAGCAACGCAACCGCAGCGAGCTGGTCGATCCGCAGCCGCTGCAATTGGATCCGCGCCACGGGGCGGTGCCCACGCCAGCCGGCGGCTGGCCGATCGAAGCGGCCGCCGCCCTGGCCACCCTGGTACCGCACCAGTACGTGAACGTCGGCGGCCAGCGCTGGGTGCCGATCCGTGCCATCCATGAAGAACAGGCGCTGGAATACCTGCTGGCGCACTTCCCGGTCTGGTTCGAGCGCGGTTCGGTGCCACTGCAACGCGCCGACACGCTGCCCCTGCAGCTGTACTGGCACGAAGCCGCCGACGGCAGCCAGCAGTTGCGCGCCCGGGTGGAGGCCGGGGACGCCGTGCTGCTGCGCGGCGCCGGCCTGTGGTACGTGCAGCCCGCGCAGGGCCGCTACGGTCGCGTCGAGGGTGACCCGTACCTGCTCGATCGCCTGCCGCACGCACCCGTGCTGCAACCTCCGCAAGTCGCCGCGCTGCGCCAGCGCCTGCAGCGCGGCGGCCCGGCGCTGCCCGAGCCGATCGACCGCGGCCCGGCCGAAGTGGTGCGTGAGCGCCCGCAGCCGGTGCTGCGCCTACGCACCGTCACCCTGCGCCAATGGGCAGGAAAATCCCACGACATCGGCGTCGCGCATGTCGAATTCGACTATGCCGGCGCACGCCTGTCGCCAGCCACCCGCAAGCATGCGGTCGAACGAAGCCTGCACGACGGCCGCCTGCGCGAGATCCACCGCGACCTGCCGGCCGAGCAGCAGGCAGCCCAGCGGCTGGAACAGCTCGGCGCGATGCGCTGCGGTCCGGCCCTGTACGAGTACATCACCCACGGCCACGACTTCGCCGCCAACGACGTGCTGCTGCACCCGCATCCGCGCAAGCCGCCGCTGGCGCCGCGCGATTGGCGCGACGCCATCGACCAGCTCGCTGCCACCGGCTTCCGCATCGAGTACGAACCTGGCTTCCCGCACGACGAGCTGGTCGACATCGATGCCTGGCACGCCGACATCCAGCCCAGCGGCAATGCCTGGTTCGACGTCTCGCTCGGCATCGACGTCGGTGGCCAGCGCGTCGACCTGCTGCCGATCCTGCGCCGCGTGCTGGCCGACCCGGCCTTTCCGCGCGTCGCCCCTGCGCGCGAAAACAAGCGCGCCGCCTGGCGCGTGATGGTGGATGAGAATCGCAGCGTCGAGATTCCGCTGGCACGCCTGCGCGCGCTGATCGAACCGCTGCTGGAATGGCTCGAAGGCGGCGAGGCACTGCGCCTGCACCGCAGCCAGGCCCGTGCGCTGCAGGCACTGGCCGACGATACCCAGCTGCATTGGCGCGGCGGCGACGCGTTGCGCGCGCAGCTCGCCCTGCTCGACCATGCCACGCGCAGCGCCAGGGCGCCGAAGGGCTTCAAGGCCACCCTGCGCCCGTACCAGCGCGAAGGCCTGGCCTGGCTGGACTTTCTCGGCGCGGCGGGCCTGGGCGGCATCCTCGCCGACGACATGGGGCTGGGCAAGACGGTGCAGGTGCTGGCGCACCTCCTCGGCGAAAAGCAGCGCGGCCGGCTGGATGCGCCGGCACTGGTGGTGGCACCGACCAGCCTGGTCGGCAACTGGCAGGCCGAGGCGGCGCGCTTCGCCCCGGCGCTGAAGGTGCTGGTGATCCACGGCGCCGACCGCGCCGACCGCTACGACGAGATCGCCGCGCACGACCTGGTCATCATCACCTACCCGCTGCTGCCGCGCGACCGCGACAAGCTCATCGAGGCGAAATTCTCCCTGCTGGTGCTGGACGAGGCGCAGGCGATCAAGAACGCCGCCAGCCAGGCCGCACAGGTCGTGCGCGAGATCCCCGCCACGCGCCGCCTCGCCATGACCGGCACGCCGCTGGAAAACCACCTCGGCGAACTGTGGGCGCAGTTCGACGCGGTGGAACCGGGCCTGCTCGGCAGCCAGCGCCAGTTCGCGCGCCACTACCGCACGCCGATCGAGAAGCACGGCGACCGCGAGCGCCAGCAGCGGCTCAACCGGCGCATCGGCCCGCTGCTGCTGCGCCGGCGCAAGGACGACGTGCTCACCGACCTGCCGCCCAAGACCGAGATCGTGCGCACGCTGGAACTGGAAGACGACCAGCGTGCCCTGTACGAAACCCTGCGCCTGGCCCAGCACGAACGCGTGCGCCAGGCAGTGGCCGAACGCGGCCTCACGCAGAGCGGCATCATCGTGCTCGACGCCCTGCTCAAGCTGCGCCAGGCTTGCTGCGACCCGCGCCTGGTCAAGCTCGCCAGCGCGAAGAAGGTGAAGGCCAGCGCCAAGCTCGACGCCCTGCTGGAACTGCTCGACGGCCTGCTCGCCGACGGCCGCCGCGTGCTGCTGTTCTCGCAGTTCACCGAAATGCTGGGCCTGATCGAAACAGCACTGCACCAGCGCGGCATCGCCCACCACACCCTCACCGGCCAGACCCCGGCGCGCGAACGCACCGCCATGGTCAAGCGCTTCCAGCAAGGCGGCGTGCCGCTGTTCCTGATCAGCCTGAAAGCCGGCGGCGTCGGCCTCAACCTCACCGCCGCCGACACCGTGATCCACTACGACCCCTGGTGGAACCCCGCCGTGGAAGCGCAAGCCACCGACCGCGCCCACCGCATCGGCCAGGAGAAACCGGTCTTCGTCTACCGCCTGATCTGCAAAGGCACGGTGGAAGAAAAGATCCAGGCCATGCAAGGCCGCAAGGCCGAACTGGCCCGCGCCGTGCTTGAAGGCGGCGGCGCCACGACGCGGCTGCGGTTTGACGAGAAGGATCTGGAGGCGTTGTTCGGGGGGATGTAGCAAAGCGCGTCTTGATGCTTTCTTGCCAACGGTGGGCAGCCAAGGGGGAGCACATGCCGAATGGGTGCAGCGCGTGAGTCTCGACATTTGAGACTAGCCTGTGGCACAAACGGAACGGCCAGCCCGTTATGCGGGCTCGTGTCGGCTACAGGGGAAGTGCATGGACAGGCTTATCCGATCAGATCGCGCGCAGGGCTGCGCACAGCCAGGCATGGTGCAACGCCATGTCTTCCTGCCATCGACGCAAGCGCTGTCGGGACACCTCCATTCATCCATTCACCGTCGCGCATTGCGAGTTCGCGGCGGCGAGTGCTGCCGTACGGAAACTCGACATGAACTTTGAAACCTTCTTCGGTAACGCTTTTGCCTCGTCCGGAGACAAGGCAACGCCTTACGCCTACCAGCAAGCGCTCGCTGTCAATCCGTGGCCAGACGTCGTGGACATACCCACCGGCATGGGCAAAACCGGCGCCGTGACGCTCGCCTGGTTGTGGAAACGTGGCTGGCGGCTTGGTGGCCGTCCCATGACATCCGATTCGGCAACGCCACGGCGTCTGGTCTGGTGCCTGCCCATGCGGGTGCTGGTGGAGCAAACCCGTGAAAACATCGAAGGTTGGCTGACCCACCTCGGCATTCTCGGCAACGCCGGCGAAGGCAAGGTTTCCGTGCATGTACTCATGGGCGGCGAGGACGACCTCGCCAGCTGGGCGGAGCATCCTGACGAAGACATGATCCTCATCGGCACCCAGGACATGCTGCTCTCGCGCGCCTTGATGCGCGGCTACGGCATGAACCGCTACCAGTGGCCGATTCATTTCGCGTTGCTGCACAACGATTGTCTGTGGGTGTTTGATGAAGTGCAGCTGATGGGCGCAGGCCTCGCCACCTCGGCCCAACTTGAAGCGTTCCGCCGCGCCTTCCTGCCGGCAAAAGCCAGCCGCACTCTGTGGCTGTCCGCCACACTGCGCACCGCATGGCTGAACACGGTCGACCTGCGCCCACACCTCGGCACCCTGAAGCGCCACACCCTCGGCGACGACGATCGTGCCCAGGCCAGCGCACGCCTGCAGGCCGCCAAGGCCTTGCAAGCCGCCGTCACGCGGCTCGACAAGGACAACAGCAAGCAAAACGCCAAGGCGTACATCGACGCGCTGTGTGCGGAGGTGCTCGCGCAACACGACCCAGCGGCGCAAACCCTCGTCATCCTCAACAACGTCGGTCGCGCGCGGCAGCTTTTCCAGTCAATCAAAAAGCGGCCCGGCGGCTGCGACGACCTGCTGATCCACGCCCGCTTCCGCCCCGCCGAGCGCAGCGAGCTAACGCGAAAACTGCGCGAAGGGCCACGCGTCAACCGCATCGTCATCGCCACCCAGGCCATCGAGGCCGGCGTGGATATTTCCTCCAAAGTCATGTTCACCGAGCTGGCGCCATGGGCGTCTCTGGTGCAGCGCTTCGGCCGCTGCAACCGCGACGGCAAACACAATGCCGCAGGTGCACGCGTCTTCTGGATCGACATCGAGGCCGATAAAACCCTGGCGCTGCCCTACACCGCCGAGGCGCTCGATACCGCCCGTACCAAGCTGGCCGGGCTGGCCAGCGCCAGCCCCGGCGACCTGCCGCCCACCGACGAAGCCCGCCCGCTCACGGCCGTCCTGCGGCGCAGGGATTTTCTCGACCTGTTCAACACCGACGCCGACTTGTCCGGCTTCGACGTCGACGTTTCCGACTACATTCGCGACAGCGGCGCGCCCGGCGTGCAGCTGTTCTGGCGCGACTTCAAGGACGACCCCAATACGCCCGACACGCAACCGCAGCCCATGCGCGATGAACTCTGCCCGGTATCGATGGGACAGATCACCGCCTTCGCCAAGCGCAAGGACATCACGCTCTGGCACTGGGACACCCTGGACGGCCAATGGGCCAAGCTGGCGCACGACCGCAAGCTGCGCCCCGGCATGACCTTGCTGGCATGCAGCCAGGATGGCGGCTACAGCCCGGACATCGGCTTCGACGGCATCGCCAAACCGCCCGTGCCAGTGTGTCCTGAAGCTGCCAGAGGCCACAGTCGCCGCGACTACGCCGACGACTGGCGCTCGCAACAACCGCGCCCTGTGGCGCTCACCGACCATCTGGCTAACGTGGCCGCGCACGCCGCCCGGCTTTGCGACGCCGTGGGCGAAACCACGCATCCGGCCTACGTCGTGCGCGCCGGGCGCTGGCACGACCTGGGCAAGCTGCACGAGGTCTTCCAGCAGTCCATGTACCGCTGCCACCTGCCTGCCGACCCGGCGCAACCACTGGCGAAATCCAGTTGCACGGGGCCGATGCGGCACAGCCGGGCCTTCTTCCGGCATGAGCTGGCTTCCATGCTTGGCTGGCTGGCGCAGCACGATGGCGAACCGCAGGCCGACCTCATCGCCTATTTGATACTCGCCCACCACGGCAAGGTGCGCATGAGCCTGCGCGCCATGCCGAGCGAAAAGGCCGAACCCGACGTCAATCGTTTCGCCCGGGGCGTCCACGAAGGCGACGTGCTGCCCGCGCTCGACTTCGACGGCGAACACAGCGCCACCACCACGCTCAAGCTCGCCCTGATGGAGATGGGCCTCGGCGAACAGGGCGCCTCCTGGGGCGAGCGGGCGCTGCGCCTGCTGGAGCAACACGGCCCGTTCCAACTCGCCTGGCTGGAAACACTGGTACGCCTGGCCGACTGGCGCGCCTCGGCGGCCGAACAACAAGGGGGTACGGAATGAACGAGCTCCTGCTCGAAGGCTGCACGGCCACGCCGCTGGCCAACTACCTCAAGGCGCTGGGCGTGCTGCGTCTGTTGTCGGCCCGTTACCCCGAAACACGCGGCGGCTGGCGCGGCGACCGCTTCGTGCTGTTGACGTCGCTGGATCGCGAAGGCATCGAGCGGTTCTTTCTGGACGAGTACGTGCCGACACCGATCATGGCACCGTGGAATGCGGGGAGCGGGTTTTATTATCAGGAGAGGAAATCAAAAGAGGTCGATCCAGCAACAGGCAAAAAAACGAAGCTCGGTGTGTTCGATCAGAAAACCACTGCCACCGAGATCGTAACCGTCATCATTCAGAGCGGAGATCACCAGCTCGTACCTTACCGGCACGCCCTTCTTCAGGCACAAGAGGCCGTGAGACACCAAAAACTCACAACAGCCCCCGAAAGCGGTGAAGCAAAGGATCAATTCATACTCTCGCTCCGAGCCAGCCTGCCGGACGAATGTGTTGCCGCGATGGACGCTGGACTTGTTGTCGCCGGTGGCTCAACGGACTTTCCCCCTTTGCTCGGTACGGGATGGAACGATGGGAATCTCGACTTCACCAACAACTTCATGCAGCGCGTCATCGACGTGCTCCCATCAGGTGATGAAGGCGCGGCGCTGGCGTCCCTCGGTTGGCTGCAAACCTCGCTGTTTGCCGAACCGGCGCCCGGGTTGACCAAAAGCGCCATCGGCCAATTCGCTCCCGGCCAAGCGGGTGGCCCGAATGCCGGCACGGGCTTCGATGCCGACGCGTCCATCAACCCCTGGGATTTCGTGCTGATGATCGAAGGCGCGTTGCTGTTCGCCGCCGCAACGGTGCGGCGCAATGCCGACGATCCTTTCGGCGTACTGAGCTACCCCTTTACCGTGCGTGCCATCGGCGCAGGCTCGGGTAGCCTTGGCGAAGGCGATGCGGGTAACGCACGCGGCGAGCTCTGGATGCCGCTCTGGCCGCAATTCGCAACGCATGCGGAGGTGCGCGCGTTGATGAGCGAAGGCCGTGTGGCGCTGGGCCGGAAACCGGCGCGGGATGCGCTCGATTTCGTCCGCGCCGTGCAACATCTCGGCGGCTACCGCGGCGTACGAAGTTTTCAGCGTTACGGACTGCTGATGCGTTCAGGCAAAGCCTATCTGGCTACACCACTCGCGCGGATCGATGTCAGCGAATCGCCGGCTCCATCATGGCTGGACGAACTGGACACCCACGGCTGGCTGGAAAAATTCCGCCGCTTCGCCAACGACGGCAACACAGCCGCCCGCTTCAAGACCCTGCGCAAGCGCCTCGAAGACGCACTGTTCGCACTCTCCGGCAAAACGCCGGGCAAGCTGGAGACGCAAGCATTGCTGATCCTGCTTGGCCAGATCCAATCCGCTCTCGCATCGAGCAGCAAGGCACGCGAGGCCGTGCGACCGGTTCCGCGCCTGTCCGAACGCTGGATCATCGCCGCCGATGACGGCACTCCCGCCTTGCGCATCGCCAAAGCCCTGGCCGGTCTGCGCGGCGTGGACGAAGTAACGCTACCCATCCGCGCTCAGCTCTTCCCGGTCGAGCGCCGCTGGGCCAACTGGATCACGCCAGAGTCCGACGAAAGCCATCGTCTCTGCGACGGTTTCAAAGGCCGTCTGGCCGATACGCTGCCCACGCTGCTTGCTCGGCGATTGTGGCTGGCCGAGCGCTTCGGCATGGACGACAAGCCGTTGGAAAGCCCGGCGGGCGCGACGCTGGCCGACCTCGCCGCCTTCCTGCGCGACGACGGCATGGATGCGCGCATCGCCGATCTGCTGCCGGGCCTCGCGCTGTGCGACATCCCGCAGGATATCGACCGCAGCGGCGGCGAGGGCGGCGTACCGGCGGCCTTTGCACTGATGAAACTGGCGCTGACCCCCGAACGCACGCTGCGCTCACTCGGCACGCTGGCCGATGGGCAAAGCCTGCCGGTACCCGCCGGCATGCTGGCACAGCTCACCGCCGGCAATCACGGCAATCGCGCCGTGGCCATCGCCTGGCGTCGCTTGCGCGCCTCCGGCCTGTCGCCGCAATTCACGCCCGACGCGCTGCCGGCACTGGCGGGTATCACCCCCAAACGTGCCGCCGCCGCGCTGCTGATCCCGCTGCGCTACGGAGCCACCGCAACGCTGGTGCGCAGCATCACGAAACAGCCCGAACCCGACTTCGCCTGACCACGGATACCAAGGAGTACAACCATGAGCCTCGACCTGTCCGCCCTCGCCAACGCCCCGCGCCTGCTGCTGCGCGCCAAGCTCAAGCCCTTGCAGGGCACGCGCTTCCAGCCCACCGGCTTTCCTGAGATCGGCGCCGCCCAATACGATGGGCCGGACGGCACGCCCACACTACTGGTGGAGTCGGCGCAAAGCATGGCCAACCGCCTGGAAGCCGTGTGCTGGGACAAGGTAGCCGACGACTGGGTGGCCCCGCTCCAGGGGCTCTCCGTCATCAAGGTCAAGGACAAAGACGGCAAGCCGCTGACCAACTCGGTGCTGGAAGCGCATCGGATCAATTCGCCGTACATCCTCGAAGGTACCGACAAGACGGTTTTCGACAAGCTCAAGGCCGAGCTGGCCGACATGGAGGAAGGCTTCGTTGACCTGCGCAAGCTTGCGCACACCTTGCTCGCCCTCGACATCAACGCCCTGCTGCACGGCGTGTTTCTTGCCAAGAAGGAGCTGGCGGGTGGACGCCTCCGGTTGCCGCGCGCATTGTCAGGCTTCATCGAAGCCACCGATGCCAAAGTTGCGGCCAGCGGTGGCGTCAAGAACGATTCGGTCAATCCATCCGGCGACACGGCAAAGGGGTTTGGCAACGTCCCCTTCTCCCGCGACGAATTCGTCTCGCCCGACATTGCCGCCTATTTCAATCTCGACCTCGCCCAACTGCATGGCTACGGCTTCACGCCAGCCGTGTTCGACCTGCTGGTCGTGCTGGCGCTCTACAAGATCCGCGCCTTCCTCGAAACCGGCCTTCGCCTACGCACCGCTTGCGATCTGGAGTGCACGGCGATGGACGTGCAACGGCCCAACGGCTTCCAGATGCCCACGCTGGAAGCACTCACGCAGGCACTTCCCGACCTCATCAAGACCGCTGCCGCCGACGCCAAATTCCAGCCCACCACGGTGACTTATACCGGCGGCGGCAAGGTGGCCAAGGGCAAGAAGGGCAAGGGCGAAGCGGAGTCCGCCGACGACGGCGAGGGTTGAGCTATGCTCGCACTTGCCTTCACCTTTCCCGCCGGGCGCTATCACGCCACGCCGTGGGATCGTCACGTCAACGAGGGCTCCGTGGCCTGGCCGCCCGAGCCGTGGCGCATCCTGCGCGCGTTGATCGCCACCTGGCACCACAAGCTCAAGCACGATGGCCGGCACAGCGGCGCCACACTCCAGGCGCTGATCGAATCCCTGTCCACCGATCTGCCCGAGTACAGCCTGCCGTCGGCCAACCATAGCCATACCCGGCACTACCTGCCACAGTTCGCGGCAGGCAAGACCTCACTGGTCTTCGATGCCATCACCGCCGTAGATCGCAACGAACCCCTGGGCGTCGCGTGGCCCCAACTGACGCTCCCCACCGATCAGCGCGCCCTGCTGGACGACTTGCTCGCCGTCATGGGCTATCTCGGCCGCGCCGAATCCTGGGTGGAAGCCAGGACGCTCGAAACGGCTCCGCTGGCAAATTGCGTCCCCGGCGACTGCGCGCTCGACACGCAAACCGGCGAGGTCAAGGGTGAGCTGGTCACGCTGTATGCGCCGCTGCCCCACGCCGATTACCAGGCACTGCGCGGGCGTTTTCTAGTCGACGAGAAAGCACATGAGAAACTTGGCGCCACGCTGCCGGAATCTCTGCTTGACGCGCTCAGCGTCGATACCGGCGACCTGCGCAAGCTTGGCTGGAGCCAGCCGCCCGCCGCGCGCAAGGTGAGCTACCTGCGCCCCGTCGATGCGCTGCGCCCGCGGCCCGCCATCCATCGTGCCGTGGCGCCTGCCGTGCTGGCCGTCAGCTTCATCCTCGACGGCAAGCCGTTGCCGCGCGTGGAGGACAGCCTGCGTATCGGCGAGCTGATGCGCGTCGCCGCCATGGGCCAGTGCAAGCAGGTCTTCGGTGAGGGACACATCCCGCCGATCTTTTCCGGCCACGATCTACCCGCGGGTAACCGCCATGGCCACGCCTTTTATCTGCCGTGGGACAGCAACGGCGATGGCCGGCTCGACCGCATACTTGTCTACGCGCCTTACGGCATGAGCGACGCCGAGCAGCGCGCGTTGCTCAAGGTGAGAAGGCTCTGGGATCATGCCGGCGCCGAATGGCAGTTGTCGCTGGAGGGCAGCGGCTCGCCCGGCATCGTCCCACCGCTGACCCGCGCCAGTGCCATCTGGGAATCCGCGACGCCCTACCTGCACCCTTGGCACGCCAAGAAGCGCTTCAACGGCGAAGAACAAATCCGCCGCGAGTGCCGCGAACGCGACATCCCCGAACCCATCGCCATTGAAAGCCGCACCGAGGTAGACGTCGGCAAGGGCAGCATGCGCCGGCCAATCCACTTCCGGCGTTTCCGCAATCGACGCGGACTGAGCCAACCGGATCGCCTGGGCAGCTTCTGGAGGCTGACCTTTGCCGAACCACTGACCGGCCCGCTGGCACTGGGCTTCGCCTGCCATTACGGCTTGGGAATGTTCAAACCCGTGCCTTCCAATAGAAAATAAGATTGCTTTATGTCCATTAAAAGCATATTTTATTGTCCATGCCAAAGCGCACCCCGCCCATCTTCCCCGCCGCCGCCGAGCGCCTCACAGCCCTCGGCGCCCGCTTGCGCGCAGCACGCCTGCGGCGGCGCATGACGCAGGCAGCACTGGCGGCGCGGGCCGATGTGTCGTTGCCCACCTTGCGCAAGCTTGAGCAAGGCGAAGGTTCGAGCAGTCTGGCCACTTTGCTGCGCGCGATGGAGGTGCTGGGGCTGGATCACGACCTCGATCTCTTAGCCAAGGAGGACGAACTCGGCCGCCGCCTGCAGGATATTCGCCAGGTGGGCGCGCCGCGCGGCAGGCACAAGCCGTGAGCGCGCGTTCCGAAACCGTGCTGGACGTGGTGCTGGACGACGCCACGCTCGGACCAACCATGGCCATCGGCAGCTTGCGCTGCGAGCGGAGCGGTGTCAGCGAGGCGATCGGCTTCGCTTACCACCGCGACTACCTCGAACAACGCCGGAGCGTGGCCATCGCGCCCGACCTGCCTCTGGTCGCAGGGCCGTCGTGGCCTGCGCGCGAGCAGGCCTTGTTCGGCATCTTCCGCGACATTTCGCCGGATCGCTGGGGCCGCATGTTGATGGAGCGGCGCGAAGCGCTGGAAGCGCGCGAAGCGAAGCGGCGCCTGCGGCGTCTCTCCGAATGGGATTTCCTGACCGGGGTGGACGACTGCACGCGCATGGGCGCCTTGCGTCTTCGCCGAACCGAGCCGCCACACGCCTGGGTCGATGAGCGCGAGCGCAGCGCTCCGCCGGCGACGCGTTTGCGTGAGCTGGAAGCGATTGCCCGCGAACTGGGCCGCGAGGATGCCGAGGAGCGCCCCGAGTACGCGCGCTGGCTGGCGCAACTGATGGCCCCCGGCACCAGCATGGGCGGGGCGCGTCCGAAGGCTACGTTTGCCGACGAGCACGGAGCGCTGTGGTTGGCCAAGTTTCCTGCCCATGACGATCGTCGGGACGTCGGCGCCTGGGAATACCTGGCCTGGCGGCTCGCCAGGGCTGCCGGCCTGATCGTCCCTGACGCCCGGCTGTTGCGCTTTGGCCGTGGCTATCGAAGTTTTACCGTGCGGCGCTTCGACCGTCAGAGCGATTCGCGTCGCCTGTATGCCTCGACCATGACCCTCACCGGCCGCAATGACGGCGAGGGCGGCAGCTATCTGGATATCGCACAGGCCATCCAGCGCCACGGCGACCCGGGCGGCATTGGCGACGACCTTGCCCAGCTCTACCGGCGCATCGCGTTCTCCATCCTGATCGGCAACCGCGACGATCACCTGCGCAACCACGGTTTCCTGCGCACACCCGACGGATGGCGGCTGGCACCCGCTTTCGACATCAATCCGAACCCGGACAAGCGCGAACATGCACTGGCGATCGATGCGCACGATCCCAGCCCGCGGCTGGCCAACCTGCGAGCCACCCACACCTTCTACCGGCTCGACGGAACGCAGGCGAAAGCCATCGAGGCCGAAGTGCGCGACGCCGTGGCTCATTGGCCGGCCATCGCCACCGAACTCAAGCTGCCGCGCACGGCGCGCGATCAATTGGCTGCCCTGATCGGCGATTGAAGCTGCCACGCATGGCGCAAGAAGTTGCCGTCCCAGCCGCTCGGTAGTAAAACCCGGATACGGATCGGCGAACGCCATGGGGAGCGGCTTTCGATGGAACCGAAGCAGGGGGATCTCGAACTTCCGTTTCCGGAACTGGGCGGCGATCAACCGCCGATTCCGGTGCGCATGCTCAACGAGCACGTGTACTGTCCGCGCCTGGCCTACCTGGAATGGGTGCAAGGCGAGTGGGCCGATTCGACGGACACCGTGGAAGGCCGCCACAAGCACCAGCGCGTGGACAAACCTTCCGGCGACCTGCCCGATGCCGAAACCGCCGAGGAAGAACACGCCGAAATCCATGCGCGCTCCATCACCCTCTCCTCCAACAAGCTCGGGCTTGTCGCCAAGCTCGACCTGATCGAAGGCGAAGGCAGTACGGTCACTCCCGTCGACTACAAGCGCGGCAGGCGTCCGCACACGGTGCGCGGCGTCTACGACCCGGAGCGCGTGCAGCTGTGCGCCCAGGGCCTGCTGCTGCGCGAGCATGGCTACACCTGCGAGGAAGGCGCCATCTACTACGTCGCCAGCAAGGAGCGCGTCGCCGTCGCCTTCGACGACGAGTTGCTCACGCTCACCCGCAACGCCATCGCCGAACTACGCGCCATGGCTGCCGGCGGACGCATCCCCGCGCCGCTGGTGGACAGCCCCAAGTGCCCGCGCTGTTCGCTGGTGACCATCTGCCTGCCGGACGAGGTGCAATTCCTGCATCAGCTCGAGCTGGCGCCACGCCCGCTGGCCGTGCCGCACCACGAGGCGTTGCCGCTGTACATCCAGCATTACAGCGCCAAGCTGGCGAAGAAGGGCGAGCTGCTGGAGGTGACCGACAAGGACGGCCACATGCTCGCCAGCGCGCGTCTACGCGAAGTTTCGCAGGTGGTGATCCAGGGCAACGTCTACATCACCACGCCGTGCCTGCAGGAGCTGATGCAGCGCGACATCCCGGTAAGCTGGCACAGCTACGGCGGTTTCTTCTTCGGCCACACCCAGGGCAACGGGCACAAGAACGTGGAGCTGCGCACTGGGCAATACCGCGCCAGCTTCAACGACGCCACCTGCCTGCGCCTCGCCCGCGGCCTGGTGGCCGCCAAGATCACCAACTGCCGCACGCAGCTACGCCGCAACTGGAAGCCGGAAGAAAAGCCCGAGCGACTGCTCGCCGACCTGAAGCGCATCCGCCAGCAAGCCGAGCGCGCCGAGAGCCTGGAAACCCTGCTCGGCATCGAAGGCCAGGCCGCCGCGCTGTACTTCGGTCAGTTCCGCCAGACCTTGAAGCCTGCCACGCCGAGCGACGAGGCGCTGCTTGCCTTCGATTTCACCCTGCGCAACCGGCGCCCGCCCACCGACCCGGTCAACGCCATGCTGTCATTCGCCTACACGATGCTGGCCCGCACCTGGACGACCACGCTGACGGCCGTGGGTTTCGATGCGTTCCGCGGCTTTTATCACCAGCCACGTTATGGCCGCCCCGCGCTGGCGCTGGACATGATGGAGCCGTTCCGCCCGTTGCTGGCCGACTCGGTGGTCATGCAGGTCATCAACAATGGCGAAGTACGCCCCAGCGACTTCGTGAGCGCCGCCGGCAGCGTCAACCTCGACGCCAGCGGCCGCAAGCGCTTCATCGCCGCTTTCGAGCGCCGACTCAGCCATGAGATCACCCATCCATTGTTCGGTTACCGGTTGAGCTATCGCCGACTGCTGGAGCTGCAAGCGCGCCTGCTCGGGCGTTTTTTGCTCGGAGAACTGGACGACTACCCGAACTTCACCACGCGCTGACCGTCAACCCCATCGCAACCCGCGAGACGAACATGGATGAGCATCTTTATCTGGTGACTTACGACATCCGCGACGACAAGCGTCTGCGCCGCGTCTTCAAGACCATGAAAGGGTTCGGTGAATGGCTGCAACTGTCGGTCTTCCAGTGCCGCTTGAGCCGACGTCGGCACGCCGAAATGCTGCAGCTGCTCGACGGCATCATCCTGCGCCGCACCGATGCCCTGCTGATCATCGACATTGGCCCCGCCGACAAGGTAAAGCCTCGCGTGGTCAGCCTCGGAGACAAGTTCGACCCCGTTGCCAGGGAACCCATTATCGTTTGACCTTCAAACCTTCGCCCTCGTCTTCTCTCGCCCCATTGCCGCGAGCACTCCAGTGACACCGCGAAACCCGGCCACCGCTCGCACGGTAATGCTCTCTGACAATCAAGAAGTTACCCGCCCCTGTTGCCATCCGGCATCACGCGCGCTAGCTTGGCGTGCAAACGTGGTAGACACCTCTCGCACGCAACCACCAAACAGTCAACCCACACAACGGCTTGCGGAGGGACTGTGATCCGCAGCGAAGAGCTGCGGCCTCATTGAAGCGAGCTGGGTGCAATCTTCTCGACGCTGCCGACACGGGTGATCCGCAGCGAAGAGCTGCGGCCTCATTGAAGCCTTTTATAGCGCCGCCTCCGGACGATTGCAAGAGGCGGTGATCCGCAGCGAAGAGCTGCGGCCTCATTGAAGCCTTGTCCTGAGCGCCACGCAGCCCGGTCGAATCCATGTGATCCGCAGCGAAGAGCTGCGGCCTCATTGAAGCACGCCGGTGGGCGTCTCCGCGGTGCGCCGCGCGCTGCGGTGATCCGCAGCGAAGAGCTGCGGCCTCATTGAAGCAAGGCGGCACTGGGCGGCACGCAGAGCCCGGCGTGGAGTGATCCGCAGCGAAGAGCTGCGGCCTCATTGAAGCGGTGATGGCGAAGCGTGTGGTGATTTGCTGAAGGGTGAGGTGATCCGCAGCGAAGAGCTGCGGCCTCATTGAAGCTTTGCTCTCGCCACCCTGGGCGTTGGCGTCGCGCACGTGATCCGCAGCGAAGAGCTGCGGCCTCATTGAAGCACGCCCAGGCTCTTGGTTTTCACCCCGCCGTTCAGCGGTGATCCGCAGCGAAGAGCTGCGGCCTCATTGAAGCCATAGTTGATGTCGGTGTAGGAAGACGCCCCCACGGGTGTGATCCGCAGCGAAGAGCTGCGGCCTCATTGAAGCAACGGCAACCCGGAGGATACCGGACACTGCTTTCCGGTGATCCGCAGCGAAGAGCTGCGGCCTCATTGAAGCAATGGTAGGCCGATTGGCTTCTTGCCCTTTGCCGCCGTGATCCGCAGCGAAGAGCTGCGGCCTCATTGAAGCCACATTGTCGGGGTTGTCTGTCATGGGTCGCTCGTGGTGATCCGCAGCGAAGAGCTGCGGCCTCATTGAAGCCGGGCTAAGGCGATTCTGCACCGGCTGCCCACCAGCGTGATCCGCAGCGAAGAGCTGCGGCCTCATTGAAGCTTGCCGTTTCACTGTGGATGCTGACGGCCTGTTCCTGTGATCCGCAGCGAAGAGCTGCGGCCTCATTGAAGCAACCCGAACGTGGGTGAGTACGACGTCATTTCCGAAGTGATCCGCAGCGAAGAGCTGCGGCCTCATTGAAGCAAGCCATTGAAATAGCGCCGAAGCACGTACTGGCGAGGTGATCCGCAGCGAAGAGCTGCGGCCTCATTGAAGCAGCTGGACCCGAGCGCCAAGCAAGCCTATCAGGCGGGTGATCCGCAGCGAAGAGCTGCGGCCTCATTGAAGCGTGATCACCAGCTCGTCGCGGTGTTTTTCCTCGATCGTGATCCGCAGCGAAGAGCTGCGGCCTCATTGAAGCATCGCAACGCGCGTCGGCCTCGACTTCCGAGGCGAAGGTGATCCGCAGCGAAGAGCTGCGGCCTCATTGAAGCCCAGTTCTTCGGCGCGGCACGTCTCCCGTACCCACAGGTGATCCGCAGCGAAGAGCTGCGGCCTCATTGAAGCAAGGCGGCGCAGGTTCGGGCAGGCATTGCTCCGCTCGTGATCCGCAGCGAAGAGCTGCGGCCTCATTGAAGCGGCGTGCTGATGTCCTGCTGGCAGTTGGTGGTCTGGTGATCCGCAGCGAAGAGCTGCGGCCTCATTGAAGCCATCGTCACGGATGCCCACTGAGGAGCATTCCCATGGTGATCCGCAGCGAAGAGCTGCGGCCTCATTGAAGCCAGAGGCATGCTAGTGCGCCGGCAGTGCTGTCGTGGCGTGATCCGCAGCGAAGAGCTGCGGCCTCATTGAAGCCGATGGTGCGGATTTCGCCGGGCCGGCTGGCACCGGTGATCCGCAGCGAAGAGCTGCGGCCTCATTGAAGCAACACCGTGCCGGCCACGCGCTGCTCGCGGCCCAGGGTGATCCGCAGCGAAGAGCTGCGGCCTCATTGAAGCAACCTGCTGTACACCAGCCCGACCAAGATCCCGCAGGTGATCCGCAGCGAAGAGCTGCGGCCTCATTGAAGCGATGTACTCGCGCACCTTGTCGGCTACGGGTTGCCAGGTGATCCGCAGCGAAGAGCTGCGGCCTCATTGAAGCCAGCGACGGGCGACGCGCACCACCTCGGCCATGCTGGGGTGATCCGCAGCGAAGAGCTGCGGCCTCATTGAAGCTCTTGCCCAATGCATCGACGGCCACGCCCTGCGCGGTGGTGATCCGCAGCGAAGAGCTGCGGCCTCATTGAAGCACGGCAGCGATAGCTAGACACGTCTTGACGGCAGCCTGTGATCCGCAGCGAAGAGCTGCGGCCTCATTGAAGCTCTAGCGCGCGTTGCGCAAAGGCATTCGTGGTGCCGGTGATCCGCAGCGAAGAGCTGCGGCCTCATTGAAGCGTGCTCGCTCTCTCAGCCGCATCCGTTGCAGCGCGTCGTGATCCGCAGCGAAGAGCTGCGGCCTCATTGAAGCACAGCGCGGCAGGTTTGCCGCAGAGGAAATGAGATGAGGTGATCCGCAGCGAAGAGCTGCGGCCTCATTGAAGCACCGCATGGAATTATCCATCGCCAAAAAAGGCATGGTCGTGATCCGCAGCGAAGAGCTGCGGCCTCATTGAAGCTACGCGCCCGAGCTCGAAGAGCGAACCTTCACCCGGTGATCCGCAGCGAAGAGCTGCGGCCTCATTGAAGCCCCTCGACATGAGCGCGAAAAGCTTCACGCAATTCGGGTGATCCGCAGCGAAGAGCTGCGGCCTCATTGAAGCGCCATCTCGCGCCCGGTGGGCGTGTTGTTGTTCTTCGGGTGATCCGCAGCGAAGAGCTGCGGCCTCATTGAAGCGTGGATCTTGAGCGGCGCTTGCTGGATCAGAATCCGGTGATCCGCAGCGAAGAGCTGCGGCCTCATTGAAGCCGGGCGACCTCATCATGAAGGCCGCCGACTTCCCGATGTGATCCGCAGCGAAGAGCTGCGGCCTCATTGAAGCTGGCGCATGTTCCGCACGTCGTGCCCGTCGAGTGTTGTGATCCGCAGCGAAGAGCTGCGGCCTCATTGAAGCCTGCCCGACCTCATGGCTGGCCGTCGCTCCAAAACCGGTGATCCGCAGCGAAGAGCTGCGGCCTCATTGAAGCTTCAGCTCCGCCGAGTACCAGTCCAGCGTCTTGCGGTGTGATCCGCAGCGAAGAGCTGCGGCCTCATTGAAGCGAGCAATTGCTGTACTGATGAGATCATGATCTAACCCGTGATCCGCAGCGAAGAGCTGCGGCCTCATTGAAGCCAACCTGCTCCGCCGTCCACGTCCTCTCGCGGATCGGTGATCCGCAGCGAAGAGCTGCGGCCTCATTGAAGCAGTGAACCCGGCAATGGAGACGACGCATAATGACTGGTGATCCGCAGCGAAGAGCTGCGGCCTCATTGAAGCACGGCGCAGGAACGCTACAACGTCAACCCGGGCGGCAGTGATCCGCAGCGAAGAGCTGCGGCCTCATTGAAGCGGTGGCTTAACCGTCCTTACCGTTTGTGCTCGCTCGTGATCCGCAGCGAAGAGCTGCGGCCTCATTGAAGCGATCTTGCTGCCGACGCCATCGACGCCCGCCTCGCCGTGATCCGCAGCGAAGAGCTGCGGCCTCATTGAAGCATCGAAAACCCGCCGCCTGACGCGGCGGTGGTGCAGATGTGATCCGCAGCGAAGAGCTGCGGCCTCATTGAAGCTGGACGACGAGACGCGCAACCGGCGCGGTCGTAATGTGATCCGCAGCGAAGAGCTGCGGCCTCATTGAAGCGACGACACCGAAGCGCGTGGCGCCGCCCAGCGCAGTCGTGATCCGCAGCGAAGAGCTGCGGCCTCATTGAAGCAACATGAAGACGGACGCGTCGTCGAAGCCCACCGGGGTGATCCGCAGCGAAGAGCTGCGGCCTCATTGAAGCGGCAACGTCGGCAGGATGTCGCGGCAGTCACCTAGGGTGATCCGCAGCGAAGAGCTGCGGCCTCATTGAAGCAGATCCAGCGCGCGCTGCTTGCCTTCCGCCTTCGCGGTGATCCGCAGCGAAGAGCTGCGGCCTCATTGAAGCATATGCATGAGCGCGTCAGCCGGTCGAGTGGTGTAGTGATCCGCAGCGAAGAGCTGCGGCCTCATTGAAGCGATGTGTTGGAACATGAACTCAACCTGCCGGACGATGGTGATCCGCAGCGAAGAGCTGCGGCCTCATTGAAGCAGTACAAGGACCGCGCGAACACGTACCACACGGGCGCGTGATCCGCAGCGAAGAGCTGCGGCCTCATTGAAGCGCGCCCGATCTGGCAGGCCTTCCCGCAGGCTATGCCGCGTGATCCGCAGCGAAGAGCTGCGGCCTCATTGAAGCGATTCCCTCACGTTCCAGTCGAGTGAGGCACTGCCGTGTGATCCGCAGCGAAGAGCTGCGGCCTCATTGAAGCCAAGCATGTAGCGCATTTCGTAGCGCAACATATCTGGCGTGATCCGCAGCGAAGAGCTGCGGCCTCATTGAAGCCCCGTGAGTGATCCTATCCATGCCAAACTCGCCATCGTGATCCGCAGCGAAGAGCTGCGGCCTCATTGAAGCATGTTCAAGGATGTGAACGCGGCGGCAACTTGGGTAGGTGATCCGCAGCGAAGAGCTGCGGCCTCATTGAAGCGGCCAATGCATGATCGCCACGGCATGGAATGGGGCATGTGATCCGCAGCGAAGAGCTGCGGCCTCATTGAAGCCGCGATGGCTGCAGGACAAGGCGCGCGAGCGCGTCGTGATCCGCAGCGAAGAGCTGCGGCCTCATTGAAGCCACGCGATCACTCGGGCTACCGCCAGCTGCACCACGGTGATCCGCAGCGAAGAGCTGCGGCCTCATTGAAGCTTCCCGTTCCTCGACCAGAAGGACATGGACGACCCGGTGATCCGCAGCGAAGAGCTGCGGCCTCATTGAAGCGTATCAGCGGTTGGAGCGGTGACGTCACTGACCCGCCGTGATCCGCAGCGAAGAGCTGCGGCCTCATTGAAGCCGCTGGTGCCTCCATTGGACTCACGAGGTATTGAATCGTGATCCGCAGCGAAGAGCTGCGGCCTCATTGAAGCTGCAGCTCGGCCACCCAGACCACACGACAGCGCACGGTGATCCGCAGCGAAGAGCTGCGGCCTCATTGAAGCATGCTTCGTAGTTGTGCAGCGATGCACGCCCCACTCAGCGTGATCCGCAGCGAAGAGCTGCGGCCTCATTGAAGCGCCAGTGGGCCGGACAAAACCATCACCGTTCCACTAGTGATCCGCAGCGAAGAGCTGCGGCCTCATTGAAGCGAGTGCAAGAACCAGTTCATGGCTTCATGCACAGGTCGTGATCCGCAGCGAAGAGCTGCGGCCTCATTGAAGCAACGTCTACGACTTCGCCTACATCGATGGAAGCCATGTGATCCGCAGCGAAGAGCTGCGGCCTCATTGAAGCTCGATACGGGAACGGGTGGTGCTATCTATGGCCTTTGTGATCCGCAGCGAAGAGCTGCGGCCTCATTGAAGCCACATTCGCCGGCTGGCAAAGTGGCGCGCGGAGTGTGATCCGCAGCGAAGAGCTGCGGCCTCATTGAAGCAATGATGGCGCGGGTCCGTGGTCCTGGCGCGGCGCCGGTGATCCGCAGCGAAGAGCTGCGGCCTCATTGAAGCAAGCTGTCGACCAGTGCCGACGGGGCGGCGTGGGTCGTGATCCGCAGCGAAGAGCTGCGGCCTCATTGAAGCTATAACGGGCCGGGTAATGTGGCGGGCTACGTGCTGGTGATCCGCAGCGAAGAGCTGCGGCCTCATTGAAGCCACGGCCTGGGGCTACTGCTACCAGCAGAACGGCCATAGTGATCCGCAGCGAAGAGCTGCGGCCTCATTGAAGCAAGGGCTGGATGGTGATCGGCATCATGGTCGCGGTAGGTGATCCGCAGCGAAGAGCTGCGGCCTCATTGAAGCCGCATCGTGGCGCTCAGCAGCCGGCCGGCCAACCTGCGCGTGATCCGCAGCGAAGAGCTGCGGCCTCATTGAAGCGCATTTGCGGTTGAGCTGCACCAGCAGGACGATTGGGGTGATCCGCAGCGAAGAGCTGCGGCCTCATTGAAGCAAGTTGGCGTCGGTGCCGTTGCCGGCGACCACTTGCTCGTGATCCGCAGCGAAGAGCTGCGGCCTCATTGAAGCCAGCGGTCTATGGCACGAGCGGATGTGGCTGGACAGGTGATCCGCAGCGAAGAGCTGCGGCCTCATTGAAGCATGCCGGACGGGATGCCGGGGATACGTCCGCCCAGCTGTGATCCGCAGCGAAGAGCTGCGGCCTCATTGAAGCTAGGCGTCGCGCATGGCGGCCTCGCGTTTCTGCGCGGCGTGATCCGCAGCGAAGAGCTGCGGCCTCATTGAAGCACGTCCACGTAGTCGGGCGCGCAGCCGACGGTGTGTGATCCGCAGCGAAGAGCTGCGGCCTCATTGAAGCAGCCAGGCGCGCACGCGCCAGCCGTTCGCGGCGCACGTGATCCGCAGCGAAGAGCTGCGGCCTCATTGAAGCACCTTGTACTTGATCGGGCCGGCCTGCTGCGTACCGGTGATCCGCAGCGAAGAGCTGCGGCCTCATTGAAGCTTGTGGAACAGCGCGCCCACGCGCTCGACCACCGCGTGTGATCCGCAGCGAAGAGCTGCGGCCTCATTGAAGCAAGCGAGCGGCCACCCGCGCCCGTGGCGAGGTAAGCCAGTGATCCGCAGCGAAGAGCTGCGGCCTCATTGAAGCCGTGACCTGTGCCAGCACAACGACTTCCAGATGGAAAGTGATCCGCAGCGAAGAGCTGCGGCCTCATTGAAGCGCCGGTGGACAGGAACGCTATGTGCGGCTGTTCGTCGGTGATCCGCAGCGAAGAGCTGCGGCCTCATTGAAGCCAACAGCGGCGGCCAGCTAAGCATTCTCGTCCAGCACGTGATCCGCAGCGAAGAGCTGCGGCCTCATTGAAGCACCGCCTGCACCAGTGGGCCGGGCAACGAGTCCTGGTGATCCGCAGCGAAGAGCTGCGGCCTCATTGAAGCTTCCCCGTCTGCCCGCGTGCCCTCGATCGCGCCCAGGGGTGATCCGCAGCGAAGAGCTGCGGCCTCATTGAAGCTCGGCGTCGGGCCGGTGGGCCTTCGCCAGTAGATCGGGTGATCCGCAGCGAAGAGCTGCGGCCTCATTGAAGCACCGACACCTTGAGGTCGGCCGCGGCCAGGATCTTGGTGATCCGCAGCGAAGAGCTGCGGCCTCATTGAAGCACCACCGGGGCCACCTACTTCTACCGTGCCCGCTCTGTGATCCGCAGCGAAGAGCTGCGGCCTCATTGAAGCATGGCCGCAGGTTGAATTGCCTCAGCGCAAAACGGGCGTGATCCGCAGCGAAGAGCTGCGGCCTCATTGAAGCCAGCGGTCATGCGCGTAGGTGCCACTCAGCGAGTTGGTGATCCGCAGCGAAGAGCTGCGGCCTCATTGAAGCGCAGAACTGCGTGGCCAGCAGGCGTGTCCGCGGTCGTGATCCGCAGCGAAGAGCTGCGGCCTCATTGAAGCGAAGTCCCAGCGCCGGGCGCGCGGCGTCGTGAACGCGTGATCCGCAGCGAAGAGCTGCGGCCTCATTGAAGCGCGGTTGCGGCGGCTTCGCTGGCGTTGCGGTCATGCGTGATCCGCAGCGAAGAGCTGCGGCCTCATTGAAGCATTACTTCACAGACCAGTCGCAGGTCGGGTTCGATAGTGATCCGCAGCGAAGAGCTGCGGCCTCATTGAAGCGTAGTCGAGAGAAATGGCTCCAACGTACTTCCGCAGCGTGATCCGCAGCGAAGAGCTGCGACCTCATTGAAGCCACGGTGCCGGTGGGCACCAACTTGCCCTCCGGCAGGTGATCCGCAGCGAAGAGCTGCGGCCTCATTGAAGCGCTGAGGTTACGACGATGGCGGGGTGCTTGGCCAATTGTGATCCGCAGCGAAGAGCTGCGGCCTCATTGAAGCAACGCTGGCGCCGTATAACAAAGGCAACGCGCCAGCGCGTGATCCGCAGCGAAGAGCTGCGGCCTCATTGAAGCGGGGTTTGCGGAGGACTTCGCGGTGTCGGTAGAACTCGTGATCCGCAGCGAAGAGCTGCGGCCTCATTGAAGCCCGGGCGCTTTTTCCTCATGCGCCTTTTCCGGCGCAGGTGATCCGCAGCGAAGAGCTGCGGCCTCATTGAAGCCGATGCTGCAGTCGACGGTGCGATGGTCGACTGATGGCGTGATCCGCAGCGAAGAGCTGCGGCCTCATTGAAGCACCACGTTCCAGGCCGACTCCATCACCAACATCGGCGGTGATCCGCAGCGAAGAGCTGCGGCCTCATTGAAGCCTGACGATGGCCGCCGGGCAGCTTGAAGATTGGCAGTGATCCGCAGCGAAGAGCTGCGGCCTCATTGAAGCAAGAACCCCGAGCGGTTCGTGCTGCCACAGCCGACCGTGATCCGCAGCGAAGAGCTGCGGCCTCATTGAAGCACGTCGTCAAGCCACATGATGCCCTTGTCGCGATCCGTGATCCGCAGCGAAGAGCTGCGGCCTCATTGAAGCTACCGCTCCGCGTCGAGCTACGAGCTGGCCGAAATCGTGATCCGCAGCGAAGAGCTGCGGCCTCATTGAAGCTTCGAGTTGCAGGAGCTCTACGTGGGCGCCGGCTTCGTGATCCGCAGCGAAGAGCTGCGGCCTCATTGAAGCTCTGCCGGTGCAGCCCCGGCGCCCCCGTTCGCTGCGTGATCCGCAGCGAAGAGCTGCGGCCTCATCGAAGCGACCCGCCCTCTTGCGCCTTGAAGAGCGCGATGGAGGTGATCCGCAGCTAAGAGCCGCAGCCTCATCGAATCACCGACGACACGCAGCGGACCCCCGAGATTTTCACCAGTTGAAGGGCTCTATTCTGTGCCAGCTGTGCGGTTATGGTCGAGAACTCCCCCGCACACGGACGAGCCACTGTTCCAAGCGAAAGCGGCGCATATGCGCCAGCCCACGAGAAAGCGCGGCATAGCCACGCTTTCTCATGCCTCTTTGCCTTCGTCGTAACTTACTTGACCGAGAAATCCTTGCTGGCGACCTGCTTGCCGTCCAGCGAGATGTCCACCTTGTAGTTGCCGGCCGGGAAACCATCCGGCTTGCTGATCATGAAGGCGGTGGTCTCCGGGCCCATCGCATTGAGCGACTTGCTGTCCTCGTGCACCACCTGGCCGTCCTGGGTGGTCCATTTCACCGCCAGCGTCGCATTGCCGCTGCCGCTGGTGTCGACCGAGGCATAGATGGTGTCCTTCGGCGCGAAGCTGGTGCCGCTGGCGAGGATCTTGTGGTTCGCGTCGACCGTCGAGCCCAGCTCCACCGAACCGACCGTGACTGCGGCGGGCGCGCCGTTGTTCATGGCGGTCGGAGCGGTGGTGGCCGGTGCGGGCGCAGGCGCCGCCGGTGGTGGTGCGGTGGACGGCGACGGCGCCGCCGATTCGTTGTTGTTCTTGCCGCAGGCGCCCAGCACCAGCATCGCAGCCAGCGACACGGCAAGGATCAAGGGTTGGCGAGTCATCTTCATGGAGGTACCTCCTGTTTCAGGATTTGGCAGGGATCTTCAGGACCTGGCCTACCCTGATCCGGTCCGGATCGGAAAGCTGGCCGCGGTTGGCGTCGAAGATCGACTTCCATGCATTCGCGTCGCCGTAGAAGTGTTTCGCGATCTTCGTCAGGTTGTCGCCAGCTGCCACGGTGTAGGTGGTGGTCCTGTCAGCGGTGGAGCCGACCTGCGACTGCACGTTGCTGAATTCCGCCTTGGACGGCGCATCCGGCGCGGTGGTTTCCACCCCGCCCTGCACATTGGAAAAATCTGCCTTGCCGGTCTCGTTGCCCATCGCGCCGCTCCGTCCGGGAAGAGTGGGTCTGTGATAGTCGGCTTGCGGTTAACGGGTTGTGAGCGTTCTGGCGAAGCGTTCAGCTGCATTTCGCGCGACAAGTAACCGGATCAACCGATACCGTGGCGAGCCACCATCGGCTTGCGCCCTTGCCGCCGCATCCACCACGCCCTTCTGCGTTCGGCCACGCACGAGAAGATCACGTACAGCGCCGGGGTGCTGAGCAAGGTGAGGCTCTGCGAGATCAGCAGGCCGCCGATCAGGGCGATGCCGAGCGGGCGGCGCAGTTCGCTGCCTTCGCCGAGACCGATGGCGATCGGCAGGGCGGCGAGGATGGCGACCATGGTGGTCATCATGATCGGGCGGAAGCGCACGGTGCACGCCTCGCGCGCTGCTTCCAGCGGACTCTTGCCGTGTTCGCGCTGGGCGACCAGGGCGAAGTCGATCATCATGATCGCATTCTTCTTGACGATGCCGATCAGCAGCACCAGCGCGATCTGCGCCACCACCGACAGCTCGGTGCCGGTCAGCCACAGCGCCAGCAGCGCGCCGACGCCGGCGGCCGGCAGGGTGGACAGGATGGTGACGGGATGGATCAGGTTCTCGTACAGCATGCCGAGCACGATGTAGACGGTGATCACGGCGGCGAGAATCAGCCAGCCCATGCCGCTCTGCGACTGCTGGAAGCGGCGGAAGTCGTTGCCCATCTGCACCCGGATGTCGCCGGGCATGCGAATGTTCTGCACGGTGGCCTGGATCACCGCCATCGCCTCGCCCATGCTCACGTCCGGCGCAAGGTTGAAGCTCAAGTCCATCGTGGTGTACTGGTTTTCGTGGGTGATCTGCGAGGGCGCCAGCCCCGGCTGCTGCTTGGCGAATGCGGTGATCGGGATCATCCGGCCACTGCTGGAGCGCACGTAGATGCGGTTGAGTGCTTCGGGCGTGGCAGTCTGCGCGGGCAGCGCGTTGACCACCACCTGGTACTGGTTGATGTCCGAGTAGATGGTGGACACCTGGCGCTGGCCGAAGGCGTCGTACAGCGCGCCGTCGATACTGCCGATCGACACGCCGAGCCGTGCGGCCTTGTCGCGGTCGATCACGATGTTCTGGCGCAGGCCGGCCTCGTCGACGTCGGTGCCGACGTCACGCAGCTTGGGGTTCTTCTTCAGCTCGGCCTGCAGTTTCGGCAGCCACTGCTGCAGGCTGGCCAGGTCGTTGCCCTGCAGCGAGACCCGGTACTGCGCGCCCTGGCTGGTGCCGCCACCGCCGCCGCTGGGCAGGTCCTGCACCGGGCGCAGGCGCAGGTTGAGATCCGGATAGTTGGCCGCCTTGGCGCTGAGCCGCGCGAGCACCGCGAAGGTGTCGTCATGGCGACCGTCGGCGCGGGTCTTCAGGTCGATGTTGAACGAGCCGCTGGTGCCCTGCCGACTGCTACCCAGGCGCGAGCCCACGGTGGCGACGTCGGGGTCGGCCATCAGCATCGCGGTGAGCCGTTCCAGCCGCTGGCGGCTTTCGGCGAACGAGACGGTGGCGCTGGAGCTGGCGCGGCCCCAGATCAGGCCGGTGTCCTGCGCGGGAAACAGGCCGGCCTTGACCACGCCGAACAGGTAGAAGGTGGCCACGATCAGCGCCAGCGGGGTCAGCGAGAACGCCAGCGCGTGACGCAGCGAAAAATCCAGCGCACGGGTGTACACGCGCAGCATGCCGGCATGGAAACCGTCCAGCGCGCGGGCGAGCCGCGACGGTGGCGCCTGCTCCTTCGCCGCATGGCCACCGAGGAAGCGCCCGCACAGCGCCGGCGTCAGGGTCAGCGAAACCAGCGCCGAGACCACGATCGCCGCCACCAGGGTCACCGAGAACTCGTGCATGAACATGCCGGTGATGCCGCCGGCGAACAGCAGCGGAATGAACACCGCGATCAGCGAAGCGGTGATCGAGACGATGGTGAAGCCGATCTCGCGCGCGCCGGCCAGGGTGGCCTGCAGCCGCGACATGCCCGCGTCGAGGTGGCGGATGACGTTCTCGGTCACCACGATCGCGTCGTCCACCACGAAGCCGATCGCGATCACCAGCGCCAGCAGGGTGAGGTTGTTCAGCGTGTAGCCGAGCACATACATCACCACGAATGCGCCGGCCAGCGACAGCGGCACGGCCACCGCGGCGATCAGGGTGGGCGCCAGCCGGCGCAGGAACAGCGCCATCACCAGCACCACCATCGCCAGCGAGATCAGCAGCGTGGCCTGCACCTCGTGCAGCGAGGCGCGGATGGTCGGCGTGCCGTCGAAGAACGGGGTCAGCGCGGTAGCCGGCGGCAGGTAGCTGCGCAGCGCCGGCAGCTGCTCCTTGACCAGGTCGACGGTGGCGATGATGTTCGCGTCGGCCTTCTTGTAGACGTACATCAGCACGGCCGGCTTGCCGTGGAACCAGGCCGCCTGGTAGGCGTCCTGCTGGCCGGCGTAGACCCTGGCCACGTCGGACAGCCGCACCGGCGTGCCGTTGCGGCTGGCGATGACCAGCTGGGCGAAGTCCTCCGCGCTGTGCAACTGGGCGGTGGCGCTGATCGCCATGGTGCTGGCGCCGTTGGACAGGAAGCCTTCGGGCGAAGTCACGTTGGCCGCGCCCAGCGCGTTGCGCAGCTGGTCGGGCGACAGCCCCATCGCGTTCAGTGCGCGCAGGTTCACGTCGACGCGGATCGCCGGCGTCGCCGCGCCGGCGATCTCCACCGAGGACACCCCGGGCAGCTGGCGCAGCCGCTGCGCCAGCAGGGTGTCGGACAGGTTGTACAGGTCGGCCGCCGACTGCGTGTCCGAGGTCAGTGCCAGCGCGATGATCGGGTCGTCGTTCGGGTTCGCCTTCTGGTAGCTCGGCGCGGCGCTCAAGCCGCTGGGCAGGTCCGGCGCGGCCGCATTGATCGCGGCCTGCACGTCGCGTGCGGCGGCATCCAGGTCGGTGCCGGTGCGGAACAGCATGAAGACGAAGCTGCGGCCCTCGGAGCTGGACGAGCGCATGGTCTCGATGCCGGGCACCTGGCCCAGGTGCCGTTCCAGCGGCGCAGCCACGGTCGAGGCCATGGTGCTGGCGTCGGCGCCGGCTTGGCTGGCCTGCACGAAGATCGCCGGGAACTGCATGTTCGGCAGCGCCGCCACGCCGAGCAGGAAGTAGCAGATCGTGCCGGCCACGAACAGGCCGATCGCCAGCAGCGAGGTGCCGATCGGGCGCCGGATGAAGGTGCCGGAGAGGTTCATGGAGTCAACGCGGACGGAAACGGACGAGGGTGCGGGGGACAAATCATCCCACTCTCAACGTCCGGGCCGCGGAAAGGTTGATCGCGAGGCTGCGCGAAGAGCAACCCCACCCCAACCCTCCCCTGCGAGCAGGGGAGGGAGCTGGACGTCCGCGCGCAAAGCAACTTCTCCCTCTGCGCAGCAGGGGGAGGTCGGGAGGGGGTGCTTTTGATCTCGCGATGAAGAGCGACCCCACCCCGGCCCTAC